>CANJKY010000018.1 GCA_947474875.1 Gemmataceae bacterium | reverse complement strand
CGTGCCCAGCTCGGCCAGCCGGGTGCTGTGCCCGTTCTTGTTGGCGACCACCAGGTCGTTGAAGTCGGCCACGCTCTTGATGCGGGCGTCGGTGCGGAGGTTCTGCTCGCGGCGGCCCTGGTCCACCCGCCCGCCGGGCTGCTCCTGGTTCTGCTCGGCCAGCGCCTTCCGCACGTCGAACACGGTCAGCTTGCGGGCGTCCAGCCGGCCCGGGTCCACCGTCACGTTGATCGCCCGCTGCTGCCCGCCGACCAGCACGCACGTGCCCACCCCGAACACGTTCCCCTCGATGTCCTCCTTGAGCATCTTCTTGGCGATCTCCGTCACCTCCCGCAGTGGCCGTTTGCCGGAGATGACGACGGTGACCACCGGGGCGGCGTCCAGGTTGAACTTCTCCACCTTCGGGTAGTCGGTGCCGGGCGGCAGCACCCCCTGAATGAGGTTCAGCTTGTCGCGGATCTCCTGGGCGGCGAGGTCGCCGTTCTTCTCCAGCTTGAACCCGACGACGATCTGGCTGAACCCCTCCTTGGTAGTGCTGCGGAGCTCGTCGATGCCGGACACGGTGTTGACGGCCTCTTCCACCGGTTTGGTGACGGCCGCCTCCATCTCGTCCACGCTCGCCCCGCGGAGGGTGGTGGTGACCACCACCACCGGCACGTCCACGTTCGGGAACAGCTCGACGCCCAGCCGGGTGTACGACGCCAGCCCCAGCACGATGGGGGCCAGGATGAGCATGGCGGTGAACACCGGCCGGCGGATGCAGATGTCCCAGATGGCCGACGACATGCGGAGCTCCGTGCCGCGGGGATAATTAACGGACTGGTCCGTCCGGTAATTAATAGCGACCCGACACAGGGACGGGCAAGGCCAGTTGGGGGTTCGGTCCGGTAGGTGCGGTCGTGAGACCAGGGCCGATTCGTATACCAGACCGCACGTCCCACCCGGAGTTCCCCCATGCCCCGCACGCTGCCCGCGGTCGCACTCCTCCTGCTCATCGCATCCGCCCCCGCCCAGCAGGCTCCGCTCCAGACCACCGCCGAGGCGACGAAGTACGAGAAGACCTCGACGTCGGCCGAGGTGGTGGCGTTCGCTCAGGAGCTGGCGAAGCGGTCGCCGCTGGCGAAGTACAGCACCTACGGCACCACGCCGGAGGGCAAACCGCTGCCGCTGCTGGTGCTGTCCGACCCGCCGGTGAGTACGCCGGAGGAAGCCGTCGCGGCGAAGAAGTCGGTGGTGATGGTGACGGCGAACATCCACGCCGGGGAGGTGGACGGCAAGGAGGCGGTGCTGATGCTCGCCCGGGATCTGGTGAACGAGAAGGACAGCCCGCTGCTGAAGAAGCTGGTGCTGGTGATCGCCCCGAACTACAACCCGGACGGGAACGACAAGTTCGGCGAGTGGCGGAAGACGCAGAACGGCCCGCGGGAGGTGGGCACCCGGGCGAACGCCGGCGGGTTCGACCTGAACCGCGACTTCGTCAAGCTGGAGACGCCCGAGACCCGCGGCATCGTCGGCCTGCTCAACAAGTGGAACCCGCTGCTGGTCATCGACTGCCACACCACCAACGGCAGCTACCACCGGTACACGCTCACCTACGACGGCCCGCGGATGCCGGCGTCCGATCCGAAGCTGATCGAGTACGTGCAGACCAAACTGCAGCCGGCCGTCGTCGCGAAGGTGAAGAAGGCGACCGGGTTCGACTCGTTCACCTACGGCGACTTCGACCGCCCGCACGAGCAGTGGCTGACCTACGGCACCGGCCCGCGGTACGGCACCCAACTGTACGGGCTGCGGGGCATCCTGGGGGTGCTGTCCGAATCGTACACGTACTCGTCGTTCGAGGACCGGGTGAAAGTGAGCTACGCGTTCGTGAAGGGCAACTTCGAGTTCGTGGCCGAGAACCTGGATGCGGTGAAGGCGGTGTTCGCCGACGCCCAGAAGCCGCGGGCGAAGGTGGCCCTGCGGACGAAGACGGTGGCTCGCGACAAGACGGAGACGGTGTTCGGCTGGGTGGAGGAGCAGAAGGACGGGCGGTGGCGGAAGACGGACACGCCGAAGGACTACACCTGCCGCGTCATCGACAAGCTGGTGCCCACCGTGGAGGTGGACCGGCCGGCGGCGTACCTGATCCCGGCGCAGTATTCGGCGGCGACCGACGCCCTGCGGCGGCATGGCATCAAGGTGGAGGAGGTCCGCGAACAGGCCGAACTGGACACCGAGACGTACACGGTGACGGACGCGAAGGAGGAGCGGGAGTTCCAGAAGCACAAGCTGCGGACGGTGGACGCGAAGGCGGAGAAGTCGAAGACGAAGGCCGAGCCGGGCATGTTCCTGGTCCGCACCACCCAGCCGCTCGGCCAACTCGCCGCCTACCTGCTCGAACCGATGACCGAGGACGGGCTGACCACCTGGAACTACTTCGACGCCGGCATCAAGGTCGGCCAGCCGTTCCCGGTGCTGCGGGTGGTGAAGGACCAGCCGGTGTCCACCGGCCCGCCCCGCCCGCTGCCCGAGGAGCGGGTGTCGAACAAGCCGTTCACGCTGGACATGGTCGGCAACCGGGCCGGGCTGGGCGGGCAGCCGGTCGGCGAGATCACCTGGCTGGACGACGGCGAGCACTGGCTGCAGGTGAAGGACAACAAGCTGTACCAGGTCCACGCCCGCACCGGCCGGGGCGAACTGTTCGTCAACCCGGAGAAGCTGAAGCAGTCGCTGGCGAAGGTGGAAGGGGCCATTCCGCCGGAGCAACCGGCGGAGGACCGCCCGGCCCGGGTCAGTCGCTGCGGCGGGGCCGCCGACCCGCTCGCCGGGCCGGGGTACACGTTCAACCCGGACCGCACGGCGGTGGTCGTCACCACCCGCACCGGCACCGTGCTGGCGTACCGCGACGGCTCGCCGGGCGTGCGGCTGACCAGGGTCGAGAAGGACCAGCCGGCGCCGGAGTTCGGCTCGTTCTCCCCGGACGGCAAGTGGTACGCCTACGTGCTGAGCGGCAACCTGTTCGCCGTGGACGTCAGCACCGGCAAGGCGAAGCAACTGACGACCGACGGCGGGAAGAACGATATCCTGAACGGCCGGGCCGACTGGGTGTACGAGGAGGAGATCTTCAACCGTAACGGCAAGAGCTACTGGTGGAGCCCGGACTCCACCCGGCTGGCGTTCCTGCGGTTCGACGACACCGGCGTGCCCAAGTTCACCCTGGCCTCGCAGGACGGCAAGCCGGAGGCGATCAACTACCCCAAATCCGGGCAAACGAACCCGACGGTGAAGCTCGGGCTGGTGGGCGTGGCCGAGTCCGAGCCGGCGGTCAAATTCCTCGACCTGAGCGAGTACCAGCCGGCGGACATGCTGATCTCCCGCGTCGGCTGGACCGGCGGCGACAAGCCGGCGGTGTACGCGTTCGTGCAGAACCGGGTGCAGACGTGGCTCGACTTCGTGACGTGGCCGAACCCGGACACCGCCGGGCAGAAGCTGTTCCGCGACAGCACCAAGGCGTGGATCGACGACCCGGGCGAGCCGAAGTTCCTGAAGGACGGGTCGTTCCTGTTCCTGAGCGAACGCAGCGGGTGGAAGCACCTGTACCACTACCCGCCGGACGGCAAGACGCCGAAGCAGATCACCGCCGGCGCCTGGGAGGTGAAGTCGGTCGAGCGGGTCGATGAGGCGAGCGGGGACGTGTACTTCACCGGCAACATGGTCCGCAGCACCGGCACGCACCTGGCGCTGGCGTCGCTCTCCGGCGGGGACGTGCAGGTGATCTCGCACGCCCCGTCCACCCACACCGTCAAGCTGGCGCCGAAGGGCACGCTGTACGTAGATCGGCAGTCGGACGACTTCACCCCGACGCAGGCGGTGCTGCGGGAGCTGTTCGTCAAGCCGGTGCGGGTGCTCGACACCAACCCGGCCTACGAACGCGAGCAGTACCGGTTCGGCCGGTTCGAGCGGACCACGGTGAAGCTGAAAGACGGGTTCGAACTAGAAGCGGCCATCACCTATCCGCCGGACTTCCACGAGTACAACCGTTACCCGATCTGGATCCTCACCTACGCCGGCCCGCACAGCCCGACCATCCGCGACGGCTGGGGCGGCGGGCGGGTGTTCGAGCAGGTGCTGGCGGCCAGCGGGGTGGTGGTGTTCCGGGTGGATCCGCGGAGCGCCAGCGGGAAGGGGGCGGAGTCGGCGTGGACCTGCTACAAGCAACTGGGCGTGCAGGAGCTGAAAGACCTGGAAGAGGCGGTGGACTGGATCGGCCGGAACTCGTGGGCGGACCTGAGCCGGGTGGGCATCAGCGGGCACAGCTACGGCGGGTTCATGGCGAGTTACGCGCTCACGCACAGCAAGAAGTTCGCGGCCGGCATCGCCGGCGCGCCGGTGACGGACTGGAACTACTACGACTCCATCTACACCGAGCGGTACATGGGCCTGCCCTCCGAGAACAAGGCCGGGTACGAGAAGACGAGCGTGGTGAAGGCGGCGAAGAACCTGCACGGCAAGCTGCTCATCTGCCACGGGCTGATCGACGACAACGTCCACCCGCAGAACAGCCTGCAACTGATGTCCGCGCTCCAGGCAGCGAACCAGGAGTTCGAGGTGATGGTGTACCCCACCTCCCGCCACGGCATCATCCCCGCCCACTACCCGCGGAGCCAGGTGCAGTTCATCAAGCGGGCGTTCGGGCTGGAGAAGTGATGCCGGTCCTCCTGCACCACGGCTGTCCGCTCGCCTACGATCTCCGCGGGGCCGGCCCGCCGGTGCTGTTCGTGCAGGGGGTCGGCGTTCACGGTGACGGTTGGCGGCCGCAGGTCGAGCCGCTGGCCGCCCGGTACTCGTGCCTGACGTTCGACAACCGCGGCATGGGCCGCAGCCAGCCGGCCGGTGCCGCCGTCAGCGTCGAGCAGATGGCGGACGACGCGCGGGCGGTGCTGGACGCCGCCGGGTGGGAGTCGGCCCACGTCGTCGGGCACTCGCTCGGCGGGCTGGCGGCGGTGACCCTGGCGCTCGCCCACCGCCGGCGGGTCCGCTCCCTCACCCTGATGTGTACGTTCGCCGACGGCCGGGCGGTGGCCCCGCTCACGTGGCGGATGATCTGGGCCGGGCTGCGGACCAAGATCGGCACCCGGCGGATGCGGCGGCGGGGGTTCCTGCAACTGCTGCTGCCGCCCGGCACGGTGACGGGGGCGGACGCCGACGCCCTGGCCGAGCGGCTGGCCCCGCTGTTCGGGCACGACCTGGCCGACGCCCCGCCGGTGGTACACGACCAGTTGAAGGCGATGCGGGCGGCGGACGCCACCCCGCGGCTGGGCGAGCTGACCGGCCTGCCCACGCTGGTGATGTGCGGCACGCACGACCCGATCGCCCCGCCGACGTTCGGCCGGGCGCTGGCGACCGGCATCCCGGGGACGAAGTTCATCGAGTACGCCGACGCCTCGCACGGCCTGCCCATCCAGTGGCCCGACCGGGTGAACGCCAAGCTGGAGGAGTTCTGGCAGGCGGCGGGGTAGAGGCAGCCGCTGGACGAAGCGGCCGGCCATCGTCCAGGACTTCATCCCGTGACAGCCAGGAATACACTCGTGCGCCGCTTCGTACTGCTCGGGTCCTGTGGCCTCTTGCTGATTGCCGTCGGCCTGTTCGTCGCCGGCCGCCTGATGCCCCCCCGCCCGTCGCAGTGGGTGTTGCCGCCGGAGCCGCCGCCGGAGCCGATCCCGGTGTTCCCGCCGGAGGAACCGGACCCGACCTCCGCGTACACCCCCCGAGAGCAGACCATTCTGCGGTTCATGCGACGCGTCCAGCCAGACACGCTATCGCGGGTGGAGCGGGCGGAGTACGAGCAGCGGGAGCGTGAGTTCAGGGAGGCGGGAGCGTACAGCCCGGATATGCTGCCCTTCTATTTACGGCTACTCACCGCTGATTCGGGTTTCAACTGGCAGATGGAAGGGAAAATCCTCCGCCAAGTGGCTCGGATCCCCGGCGACCGGTCGGCCTTCCGCCAGCCAGTGGTCGAGCGGCTGAAACACTCCAGGCCGGGGGTGGTGGGAGCTGCCCTCCGACTACTCAAAGAGGTCGGCACATCGGCGGAGGCGGCGGAGGTGGCCAAGCTGATCGAGAACTACGAGTTCGATCATCCGGGCGATCGGTTCTTCGATGACGTGGCCTACGCGGTGCTGGACACCCTATCGGCGATCGGCACGGAGGCGGAGATCAAGGCACTTGAGCAGGCGATGGCTCATCACTTCCTGTGGGACGACGACAAGTTCTGGGCCAAGGCCGAAGCATGCAAGACCGCCATCCGCGAGCGGCTGGCGAAGGAGAAAGAGCAGGCCGACAAGAAATAGCCGGCGGGCCGCGGTCAGCGGCCGGTGGAGTTGAACGCGCCGCCGGAGGTTTCGGTCACCCGTACCTCGCCAGTCTTGGTGTTGTACACGAACTGCTTGGCCCGCGTGGACTGGTCGGCCGTCACCCCCCGCTTGTTCGACAACAGCGTCGCCAGCCGCTTGTCCGTGCCGTCCAGCACCGCCCGCGTGCCGTCGAACCGCACCTTCTCCCCCAGCCCGGTGCGGTTGTCGTCCCGGAACTCGGCGTTGCCCACCGCGTCCAGCCACTGCTCGGCCGGCGCGTCCGGCTTGGTCCGCCGGCTGGACACGGTCATCCGGTCCTGGCACGTCAGGTACACCGACCCCTTCGGCAGGGCGTGCGGCTCCAGCGCCTGCATCAGGTCGGCCGACGGGGTGTTCATCACCACCGCCCCGTTCGGGAAGTCGGCCTTCTGGAACGCCCCGCCGCCCTGGTCCACCCCGGTCATGCGGTCGCGGAACGACACCACCGTCAGCTTCATCTCCCCCTTGTCCGCCGGCCGGGCCGAGACGCGGACGTTCGGGTCGGCGGACGGGCCGACGGCCGGCGACTCGCTCTCCGGCTGGAGGATGCGGAGTTCGCCCGGCCCGGTGGCGAACAGCTCCTGCTCCTTGGCCCGGTTGGCGAAGTCCATCTGCTTGGCGGTGAGCATCCGCCCGCGGGCCAGGGTGCCGCCCTTCTCCTCGGCCAGCTCGCGGAACACCACGAACTTGTCGGTCGGCGGGGCCTTCGGGTCGTCGTTCGGCAGCACCACCACCAGCTTCAGCTTCGGCCGGTCGTTCGCCTCCGCCTTGTCTTTGTCGGTCGCCTTGGCCGTGGTCGCGGTCGTCTGCGGCTTATTCCGCTCCATCCCCTTCAGCTGGTTGAAGTACACCGGACGATCGAGGGTGAGGTCGAGCTGGTGGCACCACAGGTTGGAGCGGTTGGTGGTCGGGTTGACCGGGCCGGCGGCGCGGGGGGCGGGCAGGGTCTCGCCGGGCGGCCGCGGCCCGGCCGGCTGGCCCGCCGGGTCCGGCTTGGCCACCTGGTCCACCACCACCCCGCCGACGAACTGGGCGAACGCCCGCGCCCCCTCGAACTTCATCCGGGTGGCCCAGTCCACCTGCAGGTCGGACGGGGTGCTCAGGTCGTTCCCGGCCACGTCCGACCCGCTCAGCACCCGCAGCCGCCCGCGGCCGTCCACCGACACCACGTTGTTCGGCTGGTCGATCACCACCGCGTGCCCGAGGATGGTGGTGCCGTCGAACTCGACCGCCGCGTAGTTGTCCTTGTTCCGCCCGCCGGTGACGGTGAGCACGCTGCCGGCCGGCGGCTGGTGGTCGAGCGTCAGCTTGGTACACTTGATGTCCAAGCCTTTGGCCGGGCGGTCCGGGTCGTTCGGGTCCGGATCCTGTTTCACCCACACGTTGTCGTCGCACCGCGCCCGCTCCAGGTCGTACTTGACCGCCGGCGGGTCGCCCTTCTTCGCGGGCGGGGGCTGCGTCGGGTCCGGGTAGCGGACCATCCACGTCTCGACGGCGTCCGCCTGGAGCTGGATCGGGTTGGGGATCGGCTTCTTCTCGGCCGGCTTCGGCGCCTGGGCCACCTTCGGCTGCTCGGCTTGCGGCAGCGGGGGCACGTCCGGCAGCGGGGCGTCGGCCGGCTTCGGCGGCGGGGCGGGGGCTGCCGCCACCTTCGGCGGGGCGGTGTCGCGGAACCAGACGGTCAGCTTGTGCGTCCGCCGCACCACCAGTTCGTCCGAATCGACGTGAACGTCCCCCTCGGCCACCAGCCGCTCCGGGGTGGCGCCGACGGTGGCCGGCGGGCCGTCCGGCTTGCGGTCCGGCTGCTCGCCGCGGGCCACCCACAGCCACAGGCTGTTCGCCTTCAGACTGAACCCGTTCTGCGGGTCCACGAACGCCGCGTTCTCCTCGAACTTGAGCAGGTCGAGCGACTTGCCGTTCTGCGTCTGGATCTCGTGCTTCAGCCATTTGCCCCAGCGGGCCACCCCGGACCGCTTGCCGCCGTCGTCCGCCTTGTCCACCAGCTCCATCCGCCCCGGCCCGAGCACCGACGCCACGCTCACCCGCTTCGGCTTGCCGTTCTCCGTCACATCCGTGGTGACGATCTCCACCGTGGCGTTCGTCACCGGGTCGCCGGCGGTCAGCTTGCTCCCGCCCCGTTTGGCGATCACCGGCGCGGCCGGGGTGCCCGTCAGGGTCATCACCGTCCGGTTCGCTTTCGGCTCCCGCACGTACTTGATCTCCGCCCCGGACGCCTCCAGCTCCTCCGCCTGGGCGGACAGGTACACCTGCGGGCCGTGGGCGGTGGCCACCCGCACGGCGAACCCGGTGGCGTCCTTCTGGTCGGCCGGCGGGGCCGGCTTGCCGTCCGGCGTCTTGCCGGTGTCCATCTCCAGCACCAGCTTCGAGCACACCAGGTCGTCGATCTGGTTGCGGGCGGACAGGCGGGTGACGACGACGAAGTTCTGCCGGCCGGGCGGCGGAGCCTCGCCGGCCACGGCGAACGTGGCCAACCCGTTCTCCAGGTCGTACTCGAACGCCCCGGGGGTCTCGATCAGCAGCAGCGATCGGGACTCGACCCGCGACGCCAGGGTGCCGCCGTCGAGCAGTCCGCCGGCCACCGCCAGCAGGCCGACCGGCGGGTCGGCGTTCGGCGACCGCGGGGCGACCGCCTTCTTCTCCTTCTCTTTCTCCGGCGGATCGTTCGCCCCGCCGGGGAACCCGCCGGTGCCGTCCGCCCACAGGTTCATCTGCACCTGCTCGCCGAGCACCACCTTCCGCACCCCGGAGAACGAGCGGGCGCGGTCGGTTCGCCGGCCGGCGGCGTCCGGCTTGCTGGCCGGGGTGAGGAACACCTTCAGCCCGGTGGCCACCACCGTCGGCGGGGGTAGGGCGTCGCCGGCCAGGATGTCGGCCACCGCGTCGAACTTCCGCAGGTCGTCCGGGCGGGCCAGGGCGGCCACCGGGCGGATGCCGTCGGTGATCTCGCGGACGGCGCTCAACCGGGTGTCCGCGTCCGGCCGGCTCCGCAGCTTGCGGGGCAGGTTCTGGCGGTCGAACACCTCCACCGCCGCGGTCGTCCAGATCTGCGGCACGTTCGGGTCGTGCGGGGTGGTCTCGTCCGGCAGTTGAACGAACACCGGGCCGGGGGTGCGGACCACCACGTGGTCGGCCGGGTCCGGCGACTTGCGGTTGGTGCTGATCCAGATGCGGCCCTTCCGCTTGTCCTTGCGGTCGGTCGGCACGTTCGCGTCGTCGTCCGGGTCGCTGGTCAGCTCCAGCCCGACCACCTTGGCCGAGAACATGTCCTCCGCCTTGTTGATCGGCCGGTCGAACCGGATGACCGCCCGGTCGGCGTGGAAGGTGCTCACGTCCCGCACCTCGCCCGGCCGCAGCGGGGCGGCCCGCTTGCCGAACAGGGCGACGCTCACCGGCGCCACCGTCACCAGCGGCGTCTTGTCCGTCTGCGGCGACCCGCACGCGATCACCCCGTCCCGGCCGGGGATCTGCAGCCGGTTCTGGTATTCCAGGCTGGACCCGCCCTCCGGGCTGTCCGGGCCGAACGCCAGTTGCAGGTCGAGGATGGTGGTCGGGACAGGGTAGTTCGGGACGACCGCCCCTTCCGCCTGCCGCAGGTACTTGTCGGGGATGGCCGGCAGGCCGTCGAACCCGCCGAGTACGAGCGAGTACCCCAGGAACGCGGCCATCAGCACGGCCACGCCCAGCAACAGGATCCCGACTCGTCGCGGCGTCCACACGGTGGAGGAACCTCTCTGGCGTGTTCTGCTCGCCCCGCGAGCGGTGTTCTCGTATCCGCTCGCGGAGCGAGCAGAACACTCAGGCCCGGAACCCTTTCACCACCCCGTCCCACTCACCCCGCAGGGCGAGCAGCCACTCGACCACCTCCCGCACCGCCCCGGCCCCGCCGGCGGCGGTCGTGGTGTGGTGCGCCACCTCCCGCACCTCCGGGCAGGCGTCGGCCACCGCCACGCCCAACCCGCATCGTACCAGCACGGGCAAGTCCGGCAGGTCGTCGCCGACCGCACACACCCGCTCGGCCGGCAGGTTCACCTCGGCCAGCAGGTCGCGGAACGCGGCCAGCTTGTCGGATCGCCCCTGCAACACCGGGGCGATGCCCAGTTCGGTTGCCCGCCGCTCCACCGCCCGCGACGTCCGACCGGAGATGACCGCCGTCCGCTTGCCGAGCGCGTGCCAGATCTTCAGCCCGGACCCGTCCCGCACGTGGAACCGCTTCACCTCGTCCCCGGCGTCGGTGTACGTCACCCGCCCGTCGGTCAGCACCCCGTCCACGTCGAGGAGCAGCAGGTCGATGGCGGCGGCGCGGGCGGCGGGGTGGTTCATGGCTGCCTCCGCAACTTCAGTACCGCCGGCTCGCCGTCGTCGGTCGGGTCCAGCCCGATCAGGTCAGTTACGTCCAGCAGGCCGACCGGCCGGCCGGCGTCGTCCACCACCGGCAGCTCGCTGATCTTCCGCGCCCGCATCAGGTCCACCGCCTCGCCCGTCTTGGCGGTGTGCGGGACGGTGATCGGGTTGCGGGTCATCACCTCGGCGATCGGCCGGTCGAACCGGTCGTCCCCGCGGGTCTCGAACAGCCGGGCCAGGTCGCTGTCGGTGAAGAGGCCGGCCAGGGTGCCGTCCGGGTGCGTCAGCATCACCGCCCCAGTCCGCCGGCCGGGGTGCCGGGCGTGGGCGAACACCGCCCGCACCGTGTCCGTCGCCGGGGCCACCCGCAGGTCCGCCCCCTGCCGCATGACCGCCTCCACCCCGGCCAGCTTCCGCCCCAGGCTGCCGGCCGGGTGGAACCGGGCGAACTGCTCGGCGGTGAACTGCCGCTGCTCGCTCAGCGTGAACGCCAGGGCGTCGCCAAGCGCGATCATCACCGTGGTGCTGGTGCTGGGGGCGAGCGACAGCGGGCACGCCTCCACGACCGGCCCGTACACGATGGCCGCGTCGGCGGCTTTGGCCAGCGTGCCGTGCGAGTTGCCGGTGACGGCCACCAGCCCGGCCGCCAGCTCCCGCAGCGGGCCGAGCAGCCGCAGCAGCTCCTCGCTCTCCCCGCTGTGCGACAGCAGCAGGGCGACGTCGTCCGGGTGGACCGCCCCGAGGTCGCCGTGGACGGCGCGGGTGGCGTCGAGCAGGTACGCGCGGGTGCCGGTGGAGTTGAGCGTGCCGACGATCTTCTGGCCGACATCCGCCGACTTGCCGACGCCGGTGACGGCCACCCGCCCGCGGCAGCCGGCCAACACCCCGACCACCCGCAGGAACGGCTCGCCCAGGCGGGCGGCCACCGCCCGCACCGCGTCCGCCTCGCTGGTCAGCACGGACCGGGCGAAGGCGAGCGGGTCGAAGCCGGGTTCCCGGGCGGGGGCCGGGACGGTCATGCCAGCATCCTCGACGGGCTTCGGGTCCGGGCGGACTATATCAGCGGCGAGGGCGGGGGCAACCGCAACTCCCGGTCACAACCTAGTTTATCCAACCTGCGCCTCGCCCGCTCCTCGCCGCGGCTGAAAGGAGCGACTGGCGTGCCCGCTCCGTTCCGTCTGGCGGAGAAACCCGGTCAGAACACCACGATCCGCTGCACCAGCTCGTCGTGCGTCAGCGGGCGGTCGGTCGGGAACAGCAGGTACGCGGCGGGGGAGCCGCAGCAGTCCAGGATCACCTGCCGGCTGTTCGGCACCGAATACCCCTGGTCGTTCGGGATGTGCCCGGTGACCACCCAGTCCGACTCCACCTTCCGCAGGAACGCCTCGGCCGTCGCCTCGGCCGTGTCCCGCCCCCACAAGATGCCGTACACCAGCCCGCCCGGCTGGTACTCCTTGTCGTCGTACTGCTCGTCCAGCAGCCGCATCGGGTCGAACGTGGGAAGTTGCTTGCCGGGCACCAGGGTGTGGCACAGGAACACCCCGTTCGGCGTCCGCACGGCGAGCGGGCAGGCGCGGAACAGGTCGTAGTGCGCCCGGCAGATGTCCGCCGCCGCCGCCCCGTAGGCGTGCTTCACCCCTTCCACGTACAGCGCGTTCTGCGACCCGCCGGCTTTGGCCACCATCCGCCCGGTCATCTGCGCCATCTCGTGGTTGCCGGGCAGCAGGTGGACGCGGGCCGGGAACTGGCACTTCAGGGCGGCGAACAGGTCCACCAGTTGGTGCGACTTGTCCCCGCCGGTCGGGTAGAAGAACTCGCTGTGGATGAGCTCCTGGAGGACGAGGTGACGGGTGGGGTGGTTGGCCAGGTCGGCCGCCTTCATCACCGCCTGGAAGTTGGCGATGTGCCCGTGCAGATCGCCGGCGACCAGCACCTCGGTGCAGTCCTGCAGGTGGACGAGGTGGCCGGTCCGGCCGGGGGTGGCGCGGGTGTGGTCGATCGCCCGGCGTAGGCAGGTGAGCACCTTGTCCGGCGTCGGCATGGCAACCCCCGGGAGGACCCCGGACATTGTACAGAACTCACCCCCCGGCCCCCTCTCCGAGCCGGAGAGGGGGTGTTCAACGGCGGAGGGTGGTCGGTACGTGAGGCGACCGCCCGGTTGACGGAACGCATCTTCCTCGGCGCTCCTCGCTTGAACACCCCTCTCCCCTTGGGAGAGGGGCCGGGGGTGAGGTCTCCTGCCCCTCACTTGCCGATCGGCGGGCGGTTCGCACAATTCCGACGCCCCCGGAGCGGACGGCATGGAACTCACCCGCAACCTGATGGTGGAGAGCGTGTCCCGCTTAAACCCCACCCCGCCGCACGAGGTGGACGCCGGCGGGACGGTGGGCGACGCGGTCGAGCGGATGCGGACCGAGCGGGTAGGCTGCCTGCTGGTGGTGAGCGGCGACAAACTGGTGGGCATCTTCACCGAGCGGGATCTGCTGAACAAGGTGCTGGCCGAGGGGCGGCCGCTGTCCACCCCGCTGGCCGAGGTGATGACCCCGAACCCGGTGTCGGTGAACGCCAAGGAGCCGGTCCGCACGGCCGTCGAGCGGATGCAGAAGGGCGGGTACCGGCACGTGCCGGTGGTGGACGAGGACAACCGCCCGGTCGGGGTGCTGTCGGCCAAGCGGATCGTGCATTACCTGGTGGAGCACTTCCCGGCCACGGTGTACAACCTGCCGCCCGACCCGGACCGGGTGCCGGACACGGCCGAGGGGGCTTGAGCAACGAGTCCCAGGGCTGACGCCCCGGGCTACGCTCGGCGGTCCCTCCGGGACGCAAGAACGGCCGGCCGTCTTCGCCGCGGAGCGGCCGTCGGATGTAGCCCAGGGCGGAAGCCCTGGGTGGCGATACCCACCCATCGAGCCGCCCCGGAGGGGCCGGCGGAGACTGCCATGAGCCGCGACCGCCTGAAGCAACTGTTCCGCGAACGCGCCCTCCAGTTCGGCGACTTCACCCTGGCGTCCGGGAAGAAGTCGGCGTACTACGTGAACTCGAAGAAGGTGCTGTTCCACGCCGAGGCCATCACCCTGCTCGGCGAACTGCTGTACGAGGCGACGGCGGATTTAGATTTTCAGGCGATCGGCGG
>CANJKY010000017.1 GCA_947474875.1 Gemmataceae bacterium | reverse complement strand
GACCATACACATTCACCTGAACTTCACGATTGCATCATCGAAATTACCGAATTGCGGCTCGCTCAACAGCGGCCGGCGGTATCTGGGGAAAGTTGTCGGTGCGGAAGTCCACCGGGATGTGGGTCAGCCCGGGGCGGGGGGCGTCACCGCGGCGACGGCCGCCCGCAGGTGGTGCGGGCGGAACGGCTTGGCCAGCACCCCGGTCGGCCCGCCGGCCCGCACGTCCGCCGGCACCTCCCGGTCGGTGAACCCGCTCACCAGCACGGCCGGCAGGCCGGGCCGCACCGCCCGCAGCCGGCGGACCACGTCGTGTCCGCCCAACCGCGGCATCGTCAGGTCCACCACCGCCAGCGCGAACCGCTGCGGGTCGGCCTCGAACTCGCCCACCGCCTCCGCCCCGTCGGCCGCCGTCGTCACCCGCCAGCCGTCGTCGGCCAGGTACGAGGCGATCAGCTCGCGGATGTTCGGCTCGTCGTCCGCCACCAGCACGTCGCCCAGGGCGGGTGTCCCCGACCGCACGGCCGGCGCGGCAACCGCCACGCTGCCGGTGGACACGGCGACCAGGCCCGCCGCCGGTTCGCCGGTCGGCTCGGCCGCCGGGAGGAACAGGTCGACGGCCGTGCCGCCGCCCGGGGCGGTGGTCAGTCGCACCGCCCCGCGGTGGCTTTTCACGATCCCGCGGACGGCCGCCAGCCCCAGCCCGCGGCCGGCGAACTTGGTGCTGAAGAACGGGTCGAACGCGCGGGCGGCCACGTCCGCGGTCATCCCCGGTCCGGTGTCCGCGACCCGCACCCGGACGTACCGCCCGGCCGCCGGCGGCGGAAGCTGGTAGTCGCCGTCGGCCGGGTCGATGTGTGCGGCACCCAACTCCAGGCGGACGCCGCCGGAGCGGCCCACCGCCTCGGCCGCGTTGACGATCAGGTTGCGGACCGCCTGCCGTAACTGGAACGACTCGCCGACCACCGGCGGCAGGTCGGCCGGCAGGTGGCACTCCAGCGGCACCCGCCCGGCGTCGGTGCGGAGGACCGGGTCGGCGGCGCGGAGGACGGCGGCCAGGTCGACCGGCCCGGCGGCCAGCCGCCCGACCCCGGCGTAGGCGGTCATCTGGCTGCACAGGTGGGCCGCCCGCTGGCAGGCGGCCTCGATGTCCGTCAGGCAGCGGTCCACGTCCGACCCCGGCTCGCACCCCAGCCGGGCCACCCCGGCGTTGCCCAGGATGACGGTGAGCAGGTTGTTGAAGTCGTGCGCGATGCCCCCGGCCAGCACCCCCAGGCTCTCGTACCGCCGGGCCTCGTTCGCCTCCCGGTCGAGCGCCTCCCGCAGCCGCTCCGCCTGCTTCCGCTCGGTCACCTCCGCCGTCACCCCGACCGCCCGCACCAGCCGCCCGGCCGCGTCGCGCACCGCCTGCCCGTACACGTCGAACCACCGCGGCTGGCCGTCCGGCGTGTCGGCCGCCCCGCGGAACTCGTACCGGATCGGCCCGTCCCCGGCCAGCGCGGCCGCCGCCACCTGTCGCAGCCGCTCCCGGTCGTCCGGGTGCGCGCACTCCATCGCCCAGTCCGGGCCGGGGTTCGGCCCCAGCTCGGGCACCCCGAAGTACTCGCCGAAGTGCTGGGAGTAGTACGTCCCGCCGCCGCCCGCGTCGAAATCCCACACCAGCAGCTTGGAGAACTCGAGGGCCGTTTTCAGCCGCTCCTCGCTCAGGGCGAGTTCCACCTCGAACCGCTGCCGCTCGGTCTGGTCCTGGACGAGCGACAGCACCGACACCACCCGCCCGCCCCCGTCCCGCACCACCGAGTTGTGCCACTCGCACGCCAGCACCCGCCCGTCCTTGTGCAGGTTGCGGTTGGCGCTCACGTTCCGCTCGTCCCGCCCGTCCAGCAGCCGGGCGACCGCCTCCCACACCCGCTCGCGGTCGTCCGGGTGGACGAACTCGAACCGGTCGAACCGCCGCCCGACCACCTCCAGGGCGGTCCACCCGAACAGCTTTTCCGCCTGCCCGGACCAGCGGACGAACCGCCGCTCGGCGTCCCACTCGACCACCGCCAGCGGGGTGTTCTGCAGGTGCGCCGCCAGGGTGCGGTACGCCCGCCGGCTCTGCTCCTCGGCCACCTTCAGCGCGGTGATGTCGATCACCACCCCGGAGAAGTAGGGGGTGCCGTCCGGGGTGTGGCGGGGGAAGTCGGCCGCCTGCAGCCACCGCCGCCGGCCGGTCCGCGGGCCGGTGTACCCGAACTCCACCCGCCACGGCCGGTGGTGGACGGCCGACCGCTCGATCTCGGCGTAGAACGCCGCCTCGTCCACCCCGAACGTGGGCAGCGATCGGGTGGCCAGGCGGTCCGCCAGCTCCGCCTCGGTGAGTTCGAGCACCTCCTCGGCGTGGGCCGACAGGTACTCGATGCGGAGGGTGCCGTCCGGCCGGGGGAACGACTGGTACAGCAGGCCGGCCAGGCGGCGGCCGGGCGGCGGCGGGTCGGCGAGCGGGTCAGGCGGGTTCAACGGCACGGCCCCCCGGACAGTCGTTGCCGTGTCAGTGTAGCTCACGCTCGCGCGTTGGGGCGATCATTCGTCCCGGTCGAACCGCCACTTCTCGCCGTGCCCGCTCGCCTCCTGCCGCAGCACCTGCCCGTCCGTCCGCCGCACGTAGGTCTTGGCGGTGTACTGCTTGTCCGCCGACTCGTACCGGATCACCCAGCACGCCACCGGTAGCCCGTCGCGGGCGATGTACTCCGGCTCCGGCAGCACCTCGGCCAGCAGCTCCGGGCTGGCGGCGGACCCGTCGAACAGCTTCGACTCCCCGCCCGCCCCCGGCATCTGCTGTTTGAGCACCCGCCGGGCGAGCAACTGGAGCGAGTCCCGCAGCGGGTCCGTCTGGCGGATGGCCCAGCGGCGGCCGGGCGTCACCCCGGCCAGCCGGTCCACCGGCATGAGCGGGTTCAGCACCTGCCCGTCCGACACCGGCACCGGGTCCAGCTCCTCGTCGATCGGTTTGGCCAGCAGCGCGGGCACGTCCAGCTTCGCCCGCCCGACCAGTTGGCCGTTCTCCACCCGGCTCCGCACCTCCGCCTTCGCCGACCCGACCGCCACCGCCCCGAACATGGCGTCGAACTGCCCGGTCATGTTCTGCTCCCGCAGCCGCCCGTCGCGGGACACCCGCACCACCGTCTCGGCACCCGGCACGCTCAGCGTCACCTTCACCACCTCGAACTTCAACCCGTGGTACTTGGTGGTGAACCGGAACGTGTCGTCAGCCGGCACGTGCTCGATGCGGCTGGTCATCGACCCCACCTTCGTGCCGTCCCGGTACACGCTCCAGGTGGCCGGGGTGGTGGACAGCTCGTCCACCAGCACGAAGTCGATGCGGGGCGGGGTGTCGGCGAAGTACCGCGGGACCACCTCGCGGCGGACCACGTAGGCGGACACGGCCAGCCAGAACAGCAGGATGACGGTGACGCCGAGGCGGGACGGCACGGGCTGGCCCTCCGGGGGGACACCGCCATCATACCCTTCTGTGCAACGCCGCGAGCGGCTTTACAGCCGCGGGGTCGTCGGCTTGTGCGGTTTGTCGAACTGGTTGTACCCGGTCACCTTCACCTTGCGGGCGTACACCTTGTCCCCGCAGGTGGCGTACAGGGTGTCGAACTTCGCCCCGCCGAAGCACAGGTTGGCGCACTTGCCGTTCGGCGTTGGGATGATGCCGTTCACCCGCCCGGCCTGGTCGCAGAACTGCACCCCCAGGTTGGTGGCCACGTACAGCCGCCCGTCGCGGTCCACCTTCAGCCCGTCGGCGCTCGCCTCGTCCGCCTTGTCCGGCACGTGCAGGTGGTAGAACTTCTGCTTGTGCTTGAGCGACCCGTCCGGCTGGATCTGGAAGCTCCACACCCAGTGCGTGCGGCTCTCGGCGACGTACAGGAGCGACTGGTCCGGGGAGGTGGTGATGCCGTTCGGGAACTTGATGCCGGTGTCCACCACCTTCTTCTCGCCCTTCGCATCGACGAACACGATCTCGTTCTTGTTGTTGCCGGGGGCGGTGACGTAGAACGTGCCGTTGTGCAGCGCCACCAGGTCGTTGCCGGCGATGCCGTCGACTACCTTCGTCGGCTTGCCGGCCGCGTCGTACTTCGCCAGCCCGAACCCGCCGGTGCCGTACATCGCCCCGTCCGGCCCGAACGCGAACCCGCTCGCCTTGCCGTTCGACTCCG
Source organism: Gemmataceae bacterium (assembly GCA_947474875.1). GTDB lineage: Bacteria > Planctomycetota > Planctomycetia > Gemmatales > Gemmataceae > JALHQU01. The sequence continues at coordinate 9,711 of CANJKY010000017.1, read as the reverse complement.
CGAGTGCCGTCACCGTGCCGTCCAGCCCGATCTTGTACGTCTTCCCCTCCGGCACGTCGGTGAAGAACACCTCACCCTTGGCGTTGGCGATCGGCCCCTCAGTGAACTTGTACCCCTCGCCGACCAGCTTCCACCCCTCGCCCAGCAGCAGCACCTCCTGCAACTGCGGCGACCCGGCCCCGGCGACGATCTCCTTGCCGTGATCCTTCCACAACCACTTCATCGCCTCGGGGAAGATCTCGGTGGCGTGGCTCGCATTGTGCCCGCCCTTGCCCCAGTTGTGTTCCACCTGGTAGCCGGCGAACTTGAGCGCCCGTTCCATCTCCTGATTCGCCATCCACCAGTCCCCGCCGTAAATGTTCAGGTCGTTCTCGCCGTCCTCCAGGAACACCCGCAGCGGCTTCGGCTCGAACTTGCGGACCAGGGTGTGGTAGCTGTTCCCGCCCCGCAGCCCGACGTAGGTGCCGATGCTGCTGAACACCCGGCGGAAGCTGTCCGGCCGCTCCCAGGCGGCGGTGAACGCGCAGATGGCCCCGCTGCTGGCGCCGGCGATGGCCCGGTCGTTCGGGTTCTTGCTGAACTTGATCTCGCGGCCGTCGGCCGTCTTCAACTTCTCCACCGCCGGCAGCAGTTCGTCGATCAGGAACCGGGCGTAGGCGTCGCCCAGGCCGTCGTACTCGAAGCTGCGGTTGAACCGGGCGAGGGCGTCCGGGCCGGCGGCCGGCACCACGCCGGGGGTGACGAACACGCCGATGGTGACGGGCATGTCCTTGGCGGCGATCAGCTTGTCGAACTGGCCGGGGCCGTCGGCGGCGGTGCGGTCCTTGTTCAGTTTGATGGCGCCGTACTGCGGGCCGTCCTGGTTCACCCACAGGCAGGCCGGGGTTTTGCCGTCGTACTGGGCGGGCACGTACAACCAGTAGTCGCGGACGGTGCCGGGGAAGATCTTGCTCCCCTCGAACTTGTGCTTGGTGACTTCGCCGACCGGCGGGTCGGCGGCGAACAGCGGGGCGGTAACGAGGAGGGCGAGCGCGGCGCGGAACATGGGGAGGCCCGGGGGAGAGGATGGATGTGTTCTATCTTGGCCGCGACCAGCGGGAGCGGGATCCGCTCCCGCTGGTCGCGGCGACGAGTCACGCGCTCACGTTCGTGATGTCCGCCTTCCGCTGCACCCGCTTGAGCAGCCCGGCCAGCACCCGGCCGGGGCCGATCTCGTAGAACTTGTCCACCCCGGCCGCCATCAGCCCGCGGATCGTGTCCTCCCACCGCACCGGCGACAGCACCTGCTTCACCAGCAGTTGCTTGATCTCGGCCGGGTCGGTGTGCGGCTTCGCGTCCACGTTCGACCACACCGGGATTCGCGGGGCTGAGATGGTGGCGGAATCGAGGGCGGCGGCGAGCTTCTCGTCGGCCGGCTTCATGAGAGAGGTGTGGAACGCGCCGGCGACGGCCAGCCGGGCGGTGCGGATGCCCCCCCGCTCCTGGCACAGTTGCTCCAGCTTGTCGATGGCGGCGGCGCCGCCGGACACCACCGTGTTGCCGGGGCAGAGCAGGTTGGCCACTTCGAGCAGACCGGCGGACCGGGCGTCGGCGACCAGCGATTCCACCTCCGGCACTTCCAGACCCAGCACCGCCGCCATGCCGCCGGGGGTGGCCTCGGCCGCGGCCTGCATGGCCGCCCCGCGGGCCTGCACCACCCGCACCGCGTCGTCGAACGACAGCGCGCCGGCGAACACCAGGGCCGTGTACTCGCCCAGGCTCAGCCCGGCGGTGGCGGTGACGGCCTCGACCGCGGCCGGCGTCTCGGCCTTCAGGTGTTCGAGCGCCGCGAGGCTGGCGACCAGGATGGCCGGCTGGCTCACGTCGGTGGCGTTCAACCGCTCGACCGGCCCGGTGGCGCACACCGCCAGCAGGTCGTACCCGAGGATCTCGGCCGCCCGGTCGAACAGGTCTTTCGCGGCGGGGAGGGTGCCGTACAGGGCGTGCCCCATGCCGACGGTTTGGGCGCCCTGACCGGGGAAGAGGAAAGCGGAACTCGGCATGTGCAACGGCCTCTACGTTCAGGCGCGGGTGTGGTTCTGAGCCGCGGAGCGGCGGCAGATGTTAGCCAGGGGTGCGGCGAGCGGAGCGAGCCAACCCCTGGGAAGGTGACGACAAAAAGCAGAAGCCCCGGAGGGGCGACAGACGACTTGTTCTGCCGCCCCTCCGGGGCTTGGGTCATTTCGCTGCGGTCCAGGGGTTCCGCTCGCTTCGCTCGCTCCACCCCTGGCTAACATCTGCCGCCCCTCCGGGGCGGAAGGCAATACGGTTTACTTCTGCCGCTTGAGTTTGCCACTAGGCGAGCGGGACACCAAGTGGTCGTCCGAGATGCTCGCCAGCTTGTAGCGGCGGTCGGGGAAGGTCTTCCCATCTTTTGCCGGCGGGGTGATGACCAGTTCGTTTTTCTCCAAGCGATACGTCCCCCGGTCGACCCACGTTTTCTTGTCGCTCTCGTACTGCAACACCTTCCCGTCCTTCGTAAATTCGGTGTCGGGGGAGAGGTTGCCGAACATCGTCTCCCCGCTCACAAACTTCCACTTGCCCACGATCGCGGAGGGGTAATCCTTCTCCTCGAACAGCTTCTCTTCCTTGGGGGGCGGAGCGTCCTTATCCCGCTTGAGGACGAGCAGCATTGCTTGCTTCCCCTGCTTACTCTCGAACGCGGTCGGTCGCTCACCACCTGGAGGTGTGAAACAAATCTTGAGTTGATCCCCGTTCAACTCGTAGAGGCCCAGGAAAATGTCATTGGTCTTGTCTTCGGCGTGCCCGGCGTCAATCGCTTTGGGCGTCTTCGTCGAATCCAGTTTGAAGAACACGGCATCGCCAAGCGGGAACTCCGTCATGACCAGTTTCTTGCCGTTGAAAGTGAGGGTCATTTTCCCTGCGACTGCTGGTTCCGGTTTGCCGTCGAACACTGCGGATTCGACTTTCCACGTCCCCTGGATGAGCTCCGAGTCGTCCTTCGGTGCGGGGTTGCTCCCTGGAGTTTGCGATTGCTTGGTCTCACCCGGAGTTTGGGGTGCGGGTGCGGGCGTTCCGCTTGACGCGGTGGGTTTGGTCCCGCACCCCAGCACCAGGAGCGCGAATACCGCCGCGAGAATCGGGCCGCAGATGTGGCGGGTCATGGCGTGTTGTCCCTTCCAATACCGAAGAGGGGCAGAGAAGTTTTCTGTGTGTTGATCGGGGGAACTCACCCGTAACCTCTCTCCCAGGGGAGAGGGGACAAGATCACTCGTCGTCCGTCATCGCCGGCAGCGTCGCCAGTTCGGCGACGATCTTCTCGTTCAGCTTCACCCGGGCCTCCTGCGCCGCTACCCCGAGGGCGTTGGCGATGGCCCGGTCGTCCGACGACCCGTGGCAGATGATGCAGCACCCGTCCACCCCCAGCAGCGGGGCGCCGCCGGTGCTGCTGTAGTGGAACTTGGCCACCAGCTTCTTCATCAGGTCGGCGGCGGCCGCCTTCTCGGTGGTCAGTGGGCCGATCACCTCCTGCGCCACCGCCCCGAGCACGAACTTCACCTGCCCCTGGGCGTACTTCAGTACCACGTTGCCGACGAACCCGTCGGTCACGATCACGTCCACCGCCCCCGTGTGGACGTCGCGGCCTTCCACGTTGCCGATGAACCGGTCGGCCAGCGGGCCTTTACGGAACAGGTCGTAAGTCTTCTGGACGAGGTCGTGCCCTTTGCCTTCCTCCTCGCCCACGTTCATCAGCCCGACGCGGGGCTGGTCCACCCCGAGCATGTGCTTGGCGAACACCGACCCCATCACCCCGTACTGGAGCAGGTGGGACGGCTTGGGGAACACGTTCGCCCCCACGTCCAGCATGACGCACTTGCCGCTGACGGTAGGCATGACGGCGGCGATGCCCGGCTTGCGGATGCCCTTCAGGAACTTGCGGGTGAACAGCCCGGCGCCGACGACGGCCCCGGTGTTGCCGGCGCTCACCAACCCGTCCACCTTGCCGGTGGCCATCAGCTTCCAACAGTGGCTGATCGAGTTGTCCGGCTTCTTCCGCAGCCCGTCCACCGGCTTCTCGTTCATCCCCACCGCTTCGGTGCAGTGGTGGATTTCGAGCCGGTCGGCCGGGTACTCGCCGGCTGCGGCGAGGAGCGGGTCGATCTGGGCTTTGTCGCCGACCAGCACCACGGACAGGTCCGGGGCGGCGGCCAGCGCGTGGACGGCCCCGGCCACGTTCGGCCGCAGGCCGTGGTCGCCGCCGAAGGCGTCGAGCGCGATCCGCATGGGCGGTTACTTCCCTTCGGCGTCGGCCACCGCGATGGCGGTGCGGCCCTGGTAGTGCCCGCACTGGCCGCACACCCGGTGCGGCAGCACCGGCTCGTTGCACTGCGGGCAGTACTGCACCCCCTTCGGGGTGACGAAGTGGTGGCTCCGCCGGGTGCCCTTCCGGGACTTCGACGTTCGGCGCTTCGGAACAGCCATGACGGCCTCAGACTCATGCGGGTGACGCGGAAAACAAGACAGTAATACTAGGGGCGAGCGGGGGCGTGTCAAGGAATCGGCACGACCCGACTCTTCGCCGCGACTGAAAGGAGCGGGGTGGCTGGCTCCGATCCTTTCAGTCGCGGCGAAGAGTCGGCGGCGGGTATGATCGGCGTCGGCACTCTGGAGGTGAGTGACGTGGCGTTCATCGCAGACCTCAGCACCGAAGCATACTTCGCCCACGGCGACAGTGTTCGTGCGGTTGGTTGGCTCGAATCCGGCCATCCATACACCCAGGGCGATGTGCCGGCCGAGTTCTTGGCCGCACTCAAAAAACACGTCGAGACGGCTCACGTAGTGGTCTTGTTCATGGGCTTGCACGATTGCAGCTTGTGCCCTGCGGGTCGGCGGACGGCGGGTCTTGGGAATCTGTTGGTCCCGACTTCGGATCGACTGTACGTCGCCCCGGAGTTGATCACCCACTACATCCAGGATCACGGCTACCGGCCGCCGGACGAATTCGTGGCGGCTGTTCTCGCCTGCCCCGAGCAGGGGTCGGCCACTTTCTTGGAACTGCTCCGACCGTTCGAGTCCACATGGCGCGGGTAGATCAAACCCGATTGCGTGTCGTTGGTGGCTGCTTTGCAGAAGGTCGAAATTCGCCATAAGTCGTTGATCGCCAAGTATCGTACCGGAAATTTGCATGAGTCCGCCGAAGGGTGGGTGCAAACTGCCCGGACCCACTGGCTGTGGCTTGAAGGACGGCAAAACGGTTGATTCCACCGCGGTCGGCGATTATGCTGGGGGTGAGAGGACCAGACCATCGTGCCGACGCGCCTGCTACTCGCGGACCTGATTCGACTTCTCGGGCTTGCCCGAGCGAGTTCCGGAGTCCACGCCGAGTAGCGGCCGCCGCCGCCACCCCGAGCACAACGGCCCCGGAACTGACCGCAGTTCCGGGGCCGTTTGCGTTTCCACCGGTGTTACGAGAGAAAGACCGCCATGCCGCCGACCGACCCGACCCGCGTGATCGTGTTCGACACCACCCTCCGCGACGGGGAGCAAAGCCCCGGGTGCAGCATGAACCTCCAGGAAAAACTGGAGATGGCGCACCAGCTCAAGAACCTGGGGGTGGACGTGATCGAGGCCGGGTTCCCGATCGCCTCGCCCGGCGACTTCGAGAGCGTGCGGGAGATCGCCCGGCAGATCCACGGGCCGGTCATCGCCGGGCTGGCCCGGTGCAACGCGGCGGACATCGACAGGGCGGCGGAGGCGGTGAAGCCGTCGCCCAACCCGCGCATCCACGTGTTCCTGGCGACGAGTGCGATTCACCGCGAGTTCAAGCTAAAGATGGGCCGGGAGGAGATCATCAAGCGCACGGTGGAGGGGGTGAAGCGGGCACGCGATCACGTCGCCGACGTGGAGTTCAGCCCGGAAGACGCCAGCCGCACCGAACTCGACTTCCTGGCCGAAGTGGTGGAGCGGGCGGTCGAGGCCGGGGCGACCACCCTGAACATCCCGGACACCGTCGGGTACGCCGTGCCGGAACACTACGCCGAGATCATCCGCCATCTGAAGAAGACGGTTCGCGGCATCGACAAGTGCGTGCTCAGTGTGCATTGCCACAACGACCTGGGGCTGGCGGTGGCGAACAGCCTGGCGGCGCTCAAGGAGGGCGCCCGGCAGGTGGAATGCACCATCAACGGCATCGGCGAGCGGGCCGGGAACACGGCGCTGGAAGAGGTCGTGATGGCGATGCGGACCCGCAACGACCACTACGGGCTGACCACCGGCATCAACACCCAACTGCTCTGCCCGACCAGCCGCAAGCTGACCGCGCTGACCGGCATGCAGGTGCAGCGGAACAAGGCGATCGTCGGGCGGAACGCGTTCGCCCACGAGGCCGGCATCCACCAGGACGGCATGCTGAAGAACGCCAACACTTACGAGATCATGCGGCCGGACGACGTGGGCATCCAGAAGACGGAACTGGTGCTGGGCAAGCACAGCGGGCGGGCCGCCCTGCGGGACCGGGTGGCGAGCATGGGGTACACGCTCACTGACGAGCAGTTGAACCGCGTGTTCGACGCCTTCAAGAAGCTGGCCGACGCCAAGAAGGAGGTGTTCGACGCGGACATCGAGACGCTCATCGAGGGCGAACTGCACGCCGCCGAGGGGAACCGTTATGTGTGGACGCTGGCCGGGTTCACCAGCACCGCCGGCACCGGCTCGCAGACGAGCGCGGCGGTCAGTTTGAAGCACCGGGACGACCCGCCCGGCCGGGTGCGGCGTGATGCGGCGCCGGGGAACGGGCCGATCGACGCGCTGTTCAAGGCGATCAGCCGCGTCACCGGCGTGGAGGCGAAGGTGGTGGACTACCGGGTGCGGGCGGTGACACAGGACATCGACGCGCTGGGCGAGGCGCACGTGGAGATCGAACACGGCGGGCGGCGGACGAGCGGGCGGGCGACCAGCCTGGACGTGATCGAGGCGAGCGCGCTGGCGTACCTGGAAGTCATCAACCGGGTGCTCCAGCAGCGGCAGCGCGACCGCCTCAAGCCGACCGACCACGTGCCCACCAACGTGGTGCCGGTGGCGTGACCAGATTTGGTTAGCCGCGACCCAACGGGGAGCGCGTCTTAGCGCGCTCCCCGTTGGGTCGCGGCTAACCAAATGCCTCCCGCGGAAGAAGTGACGCCCCCCTGCGGTAGTACTCCCCATACCATGCCGGCATGACCGCGTTCGATCGGTTCCGCTCGGCCGCCGATGCTGTTCGTCCGCAAGCGGCGGTGGTGTTCGGCTCCGGGCTGGCCGCCGCTGCGTCCCCCGCCTTCACCCCCGCCGCTACCATCTCCTACGCCGACATCCCCGGTATGGCCCCGCCCGGTGTGGCTGGGCACCGCGGCGAACTGGCCGTCGGGCACTGGGCCGGGGTGCCGGTGGCGGTCGGGTTCGGTCGTGTCCACTTCTATGAGGGCCACCCGTGGGAGCGGGTGACGCGGCTGGTGCGGGTGGTGGCCGAATTGGGAGTGTCGCGGGTGATCCTGACGAACGCCGCCGGCGGCATCCGGAACGACCTGAACCCCGGCGGCCTGATGGCAATCCGCGGGCACCTGAAGCTGTTGGATGCGGGGTCACTGGCCGCGCTCGCCGCCGGCTCGCGGCTAACAAATCCGTATTCCCTCCTCGCCCCGGAACTGCCGTCCGGCGTGTACGCCGCGCTCACCGGTCCGTGTTACGAGACGCCAGCCGAGATTCGCGCCCTTCGGGTGATGGGGGCGGACGCGGTCGGCATGTCCACTGCGTTGGAGGCGGAGGCGGCGGCCGAACTCGGGCTGGAGGTGGCCGGGGTGTCGTGCATCACCAACAAGGCCGCCGGGTTGGGAAGCGGTCCGCTGTCGCACCGAGAGGTGGAAGAAACGGCCCGAACGGCGGTCGCCCGGCTGGGGCAGGTGATCGGTCAATTGCTGCGAATCTGACCGGTGTTGGTTCTCTGTCCGAGGCATGCTCGCCCGATCGACTGGGTAATCTACGCTGACTTTTCGCATTTTCCGAATGCGAAACTCTACCCCTCTCGGCTAGTCTAATCCTCTACCCCCTCATTCTCCCGACGGTCGCATTGCTTGGTTCATTGAGCCTGAGGTACGCACCGTGACGGACTCCGTGGTTCGGGTGGTCGGGTTGGGGCTGGTGTTCGGGTTCGTGCTGACGCTCCTCGCTCGGCACTTGGCCGGGGCGGTCGGCCTGTTCGACCGGCCGGACGGCCGGCGGAAGATCCACGACCGGCCGGTGGCGGTGGTCGGCGGGGTCACCCTGTTCGTCAGCACCGTTCTCACACTTCTGGTCGCGGCGCTCTTCGACCCGGCGGTGGCGACGGCCCTGGCCGAATCGGCCGGCCGGGCGGTGTGGCTGTTGGCGGCCGCCGGGCTGATCGTGCTGGTCGGCGTGTACGACGACCTGAAGACCCTCCGCGCCCGGTTCAAGTTGGCCGGGCAACTGGCGGCCGTCCTGTTAGCGGTGGTCGGCGGCGGGTTCGTGATCGAGCGGGTGAGCGTGTTCGGCATGTCGCTCGAGTTCGGGGTGTTCGCCGTGCCGGTGACGGTGCTGTGGTTCCTGGCGGCGGTGAACGCGCTCAACCTGATCGACGGCATGGACGGCATGCTCGGCACCCTCGGGCTGGTCATCTGCGCCAGCCTGGGGCTGATGGCGGTGGCCGGCGGGCACGGGTTCGCCGCCCTGGTGGCGTTCGCTCTGGCCGCCGGACTGGCCGCCTTCCTGTGGTTCAACCTGCCGCCGGCGCGGGTGTACCTGGGGGACGCCGGCAGCATGCTCATCGGGCTGGTGGTGGCCGCCCTGTCGGTGCAGTGCGCGCTCAAGAAGGCGGCGGCGGCCGTCGCCATCCTCGGCCCGGTGTCCCTGCTGGTGCTCCCGTTCCTGGACACCGGGGCGGCCATCATTCGTCGCAAGTTGACCGGCCGCGGGCTGGCGGTGGCCGACCGCGGGCACCTGCACCACTTGCTCCAGAAGCGGGGGTGGTCGGTCAGCCGATCGCTGCTGCTGGTCGGCGGGCTGGCGCTGGTGGCCGCCGCCGGGGCGGTGGCCGGGGCGTACTACGAGAACGACCTGATCGCCGTCCTGACGGCCGCCTCGGTGGTGGTGCTGCTGCTGGTCGGCCGGCTGTTCGGGGTGGCCGAGGCGCGGCTGATCGCCACCCGGACGGTGTCCGCCCTGTCCGCCACCGTCACCCGCCCGGCTGAGATGGAGATGGAGGTGCGGCTGCAGGGCACGGCCGAGTGGGAGCAGGTGTGGCGGGAGATTACCGGCCGGGCGGTTGACCTGGCCCTGACCGCCGTCCACCTGGACGTGAACGCCCCGCTCTGGCACGAGGGGTATCACCGGCGGTGGGAGAAGCGGGGGCACGACCCGGACCAACTGGCCGGCTGGCGGGTGGACCTGCCGCTGGTCGGGCACGGGCAGGTGATCGGCCGGCTGACGGTGTTCGGCGACCGCGGGGCGGACAGCATCGGGGAGAAGTTGGCCGAGGTGTCCGCCCTCGCCCGCAAGGCAGAGCAGTTGGCCCACCTGGCCACCCTGTCGTACGTGTCATCGGCCGCCCCGGCCCCGGTCCCGCTCCCGGCCCCTGCTCCGCCGCTCCGCCCCGCCGCTGTAGGCGCCCAGTCCGTCTGACCGCACCACCCGCACCACCCGCCCGGCCGGACCCCGCCTTCG
>CANJKY010000016.1 GCA_947474875.1 Gemmataceae bacterium | reverse complement strand
GACTTCGACAACGTGCTCACCGGCATCATCGGGTTCGCCGACCTGACCGTGCCGCTGGTGCCGGCCGGCTCGCAGCCGGCCAAGTTCGTCGCCGAGATCAGCAAGGTGGGGCAACGCGGCATCGCGTTCACCCAGCAACTACACCAGCTCAGCCGGGCCGCCCAGGTGAAGCCGCAGCCCGGCACCCCGTCGGCGGTGGTGGCGAAGGAAGAGGCCCGCCTCCGCCCGACCATGCCCAGCGGCCTGCAACTGGTGACCGACTTCCCGCCCGGCCTGCCCGCGGTGGGGATGGAAGCCGGGCCGCTCGGGGTGGTGCTCGGCCACCTGATCGAGAACGCCACCGACGCCAGCCCGCCGAACGGCCGGGTGATCGTCACCGGGCGGACGGTCGAGTTGTCAGCCGCCGACACCCGCACCTACCTCGGCCGCCTCGCCCCCGGCGGGTACGTCGAGATCGCCGTGCAGGACTACGGCACCGGCATCAAGCCGGAGGTGCGGGCGAAGCTGTTCGCCGAGCCGTTCTACACCACGAAAGTGCGGCACCGCGGCCTCGGGCTGGCGGTGGCCTACCGCACCCTGCACGCCCACGGCGGCGGCATCCGCATCGAGCCGCCAGCCGAACTCGGAACCACCGTTCGTATCGTCATCCCGCCGGCGGCCGCCCGCCCGCCGGCCGCGACCGCAACCACCCCCCGCGCCGCCGTCGCGTCCTACCCCGGAGTGTAACCTGTGACCACCCTCGAACTGGACGACCGGCTGCGGCAGACCCCTCGCCCGGCCCGCACCCCCGCCCCGCTGTCCGAGCTGCAGAGCAGCGGGGACATCCGCATCCTCATCCTGGACGACGACCCGGCCACCTGCGCGGTCATCCAGGCCGCCCTGTCCAGCCGCGACTTCCAGATCGAGTCGGTGTCCGACCCGATGCTGGTCGAGCAGGTGCTCGCCCGCCGCAACCAGTACCACCTGATCATCATGGACTACGTGATGCCCGGGCTGGAGCCGGACCAGGTGTTCGGCTGGGTGCGGGACAACCAGACGGACGCGAACGTCGTCGTCGTCACCGGCTACCCGAGCGTGGACAGCGCCCTGAACTGCCTCCGCGCCCGCACCTACGACTACCTGACCAAGCCGTTCCAGGTGGACCAACTCCGCGAGATCGTCATCCGCTGCCTGGAAAGCAAGGGGCTGCTGCGGATGACGGAGGAGGCCCTGCGGGAGAGCCTGGGGGCGGCCATCCGCGAGCGGCGGAAGTCGCTCGGCCTGACCCTGAGCAACGTGTCCGAGAAGACGGGGGTGTCGCTCGGCTACCTGTCGCAGATCGAACTGGGCAAGAACTCGGCGTCCATCGAGACGCTGTACCGCATCTGTCTGGCGTTGGGGATCAAGATGAGCGAGCTGTTCCAAGCAGTGCAGCGACACTGAGTTCCCACTCTGACGGGTTCGGGGGCGGGCCGCCACGGCGTCCCGCCCTTTCTCGTTTTTCGCCTCCAAGTGGTCCCGGCGGCGTGACGGTCGCCCGACGGTCGTTGGGTCCGGACACTTCTCCCCCCACCCCTCCGCGGACCCATGCAGATTTCCGGTACGACCCTGCCTCGCCAACGACTTACGGCGAATTCCACTCCTCGGTGACACGACTGAAACGCCTCGGCTTTCGGCGTGCGCAGCCGTCACCGGCGTCCCGCCCTTTCTTTTTCCACATCAGTCCGGCACCGCCGCCACCTCACCACCAGCGCGAACGAGACGTTCGAAGCGGGAGCGGGACCACGACGACTTGGTGTTGTGCCTGACAATGGCGGCGTGGGTGGCAGAGGTGCTGCCCGGCCCGCTGCCGAGCGTGCGGGACATGGTGCTGAACGACCTGCCCGACGAGGACGAGAAGGACCAGCGCCCCCCGGCTGGCGGCTGTGGTCGATGACCTGCCCGAGCTGTTCGCGGCGGAGTGAGCGGCCCGGCTCACCCCGCCGGGGGCGGTGCAGCGGCCGGTTCGGCCGGCGGTGGCACGAACCCCACCGGCACGCGGCAGTAGACCCAGCGGGGCGACCGCCCGGTGAAGTGGAGCTGCAGCACGGCGATGCCGACCCACCGGTCCGGGACCGCCGGATGCTGCAGCCGGTACCACCTCGCCCCGACGGGCGGGTGGGCGCCCCAGCTCCCGGGCTCGATGTAGGGCTTGCCCACCGGGCTGCACAGCGCCTCCCGCGGGTCGGCCGCCCCCGCCGCCGCCTCCAGCCGGGCCACCTCCGCGGGCGACGCCGGGATCGGGGTGAGCGGGCACCACAAGCCCAGCGCGTCGTAGTCGTATTGCTCGGCCAGTCGCTCGTACACCCACGCCGGGTCGCGGGCCAGCTCTAGCAGAGCGGTCTCCCTGGCCTCCACCCCGGCGCGCTGCTCGGCCTGCCGCGCCTCCGCTTCCTGCCACCGCGCCCGCTCGGTCGTCGTGACGGCCCACCACACCCCACCGACGAAGGCCGCGGCGGCGACCAGTAGGCCGAGGTCCGTCAGGCCCCGCTGCCGGCGGGACGCCGCGACCCGAGGGGGGTCAGCCGGCGGCGGGACAACCCCGGGTGTCGGGAATCGTGGGAGCGAAGAATGCTCCACGCGCTAACTCCTCCGGTGGCCGAACTACCCGCTCACCGGCCCGGCCGGGAGCAGCCCCAGCTTAAACGAGCGGCGGTGAGTAGTGGAAAGCGAATCGTCGGTCGGGTCGGGTGCAGCGGCCGGTTCGGCCATTCAGTTTCGGCGTGAATACTTCTGGATCCAAGCCTCCGCATCCGTCCCCAGATCCTCGCCGGTCTTGCTGCGGAGGTCGGCGAGGATCTCGCGGATCGCCGATGCCCGCGCCTGCTCCACCAAGCGGTCCACCTGTGAACCGGTGACCTGCTTGGTTCCGGAGGGATAGTAGTTCGCGACATACTCCAGACAGCCGGCAGCCTCCGAAGGGGTACCCCGCACAGCACGGCTCCGCATCTCCTCGAAGACGTGAACCTGGTCGCCGGCCATCATCAGTTGCGCCCTGAGCGGCACGGAGCCGACGAACGAGGACACGCAGAGAGCCAACAAGGCAACGCAGACGATGCTCAGGATGACCGTGACGCGCTTGTAGCCGAGAATGGTCATGACGCGCTACTTGGCCCAACGGCACAGCTCACTGCCCGGCCGGGACGCCCCGAGCCGTCGGAGAAGCGGGTGAGCTGCTGGAACCGGACAAGCGGGCCGGGTCAGGGGCAGCGCCTGTTTCGGCGTCTTGTGATGGACGCTGAGTCGAGTCCCGCTCGTGTGAGTAGTACGCCCACATGCCGGCATCCTCCCAGACAGCGTCGAGGCAGGCGTGGTTGATCGAACTCCAGTGGTTCATGTGGTTGGCGAAGTAGGCCGAATGCCGGCCGTGCGCCTCGGCGTCGCGGCGGATCTGCTCCGGAACCTCAGGGAATCGCAGCCGTCGCATGCAGAACGCGACAAGCTCGAACGGGGCCGGACGCTTCCACTGGACGAGATCACAGAAGCAGCGAACGAACGTCTCGCGGTGCTATGGGTGCCGCTCGACCAGTTGGATGATCTCGACCATCGGCCGCTCATAGCTCCGGCAGTCCATCGCGACCGATGCATCCCGCTGGGCGGTCTCAAAGTTGGCATCACCCAGCCGGACGGCCTCGTCACACAGTTCCCAGAACCGCGATTCCACGTCCACCCGCGCCCTCCGCTGCCGAACAAGTGATTAAGCAGGCCGGCCCTAACGGGGTTATGCGGGACTGCACAACACGGCCGTCGCCCGCCGATACTAACGTCGATTCCGGAGCCGGTCAACGGGTTACGCCGCACCTACTATTCCTTCGTTGGGCTGGAATTGCAGGCGGGACGGAATCGAAGGAATCGCTCGGAGACAAATCGCGAACGGCCTGGAAACCCAGGCCGCGGATCGAATTGATCTACCCGCCCTGCGCTGCTGAACCGGGTGCCCGTTCGAGGTGGTCGATCCGCTCCCGCAGGTCGAAGGGCAGCGCCGCCTTCTTGTTCCCGCGGTAGTCGTAGCACACCACCACCGCCTGCCCGTCGGCCGCCAGGTCATCCCAGGCGGCGCTCACCAGCCGGTGCTCGAACGTCACCCGGTCGGCTTCCATCGTGATCACCCGCGCGCCGATGGAGATGCGATCCGGGTACTTGAGTGGGCGGCGGAACCGGGCCTGGGCGGAGTGGACGATCGGCCCCAGCCCGGTGGCGTCCATCAGGTCGAACCAGCCGACCCGCCGCAGGTACTCGATGCGGGCGTTCTCGAAGTAGTGGAAGAAGACGACGTTGTTGACGTGGCGGAACGAGTCCATCTCGCCCCACGCCACGTCCGCCTCGACCACCACCGGGAACCCGGCCAGTTGGGGGTGTGCCATGCGGAGATTGTACGACGGGAAGGGGGCGGACGTGGGTTGAGGATGCTCGTCAGGAGTCGAACAGTCGACAAAAAAAACCAGAATTTTCAGCCATTTCGACTCCACGCACTACCGGCGGGGCATTCGACCCGTCGGCCGCGTTCGCCGCCATCCTGACCGTCAACCAGCAACAGGTGAAGTGGCGGGGGCTTCTCACAGGGGCGGTGATCGGCTACCTGTGTCGAGATGGCCGGCGACCCGGACGTGCTGCTCGCCCCGGACCTTGAAGTGGCGAACATCCTGGCCAAGCCACTCAAGTTCCTGGCGAACAGGGACAGTGCTGGGCGCGGATCGCCGGTTGCGGTGCCGTCGCCCTGCCGCCCACGCCCGGCGGTCCAAACCGTGAAGGAGTCGTCATGGACGCCTACGCTCTCGTCCTGAACGCCGGCTCGTCGAGCCTGAAGTTCTGCGTGTACCGGCCGGCACCCGGGGCGGAGTGGGCGGTGGACACGCGGGGCCAGATCGAGGGGATCGGCACCTCCCCCCGCCTGACCGTGAAGGACGGCCAGGGCCAGAAGCGGTACGACGAGAAACTCGACCCGTCGGTCGGTGGTGCCCACGCCGCCATCGACACGCTCGCGGCCTGGCTGCAGTCGACCTACGCCGGCGGGCGGGTCGTCGGCGTCGGCCACCGGGTGGTACACGGCGGCCCCAGCCACGCCGGCCCGACCGTGTTGACCGGCGACATCCTGGCCGAGTTGAAGGGGCTGACGCCGCTCGCGCCGCTCCACCAGCCGCACAACCTGGCCCCGATCGAGACCCTGCTCGACCGCATGCCCGACGTGCCGCAGGTGGCGTGCTTCGACACCGCCTTCCACCGCGGGCACGCCCCGGTCGCCACCGTCGTCCCGCTGCCCCGCGCCCTGTGCGCCGGCGGGGTGGAGCGGTACGGGTTCCACGGCATCTCCTACGAGTACATCGCGTCGGTCCTGCCAGAGGTCGCCCCCGAGATCGCCGACGGGCGGGTGGTCGTCGCCCACCTGGGGAGCGGGGCCAGCCTGTGCGGGCTGAAGGGCCGCCAGAGCGTGGACACGACGATGAGCTTCACGGCGGTGGACGGGCTGTGCATGGGCACCCGCCCGGGGGCGCTCGACCCCGGCATCGTGCTGTACCTGTTCCAGACCCTCGGGCTGTCGGTGCAGCAGGTGGAGGACGTGCTGTACAAGAAGTCCGGGCTGCTCGGCATCTCCGGGGTCAGCAACGACATGCGTGACCTGCTCGGCCGCCCCGAGCCGGACGCCCGGCTGGCGGTGGACTACTTCGTGTACCGGGCGGCGAAGGAGATCGGGGGGATGGCCGCGGCCCTCGGCGGGATCGACGCGCTGGTGTTCACCGCCGGCATCGGCGAGAACTCGGCCGAGATCCGCAAGCGGATCAGCCAGGCGTCGGCGTGGCTGGGGGTCGAACTGGACGAGGCGGCGAACGCCGGCAACGGCCCGCGAATTTCGACGCCGGCCAGTAAGGTCTCGGCCTGGGTGATCCCGACCAACGAGGAGCTGATGATCGCCCGCCACACGCGGGCCCTGTTGGGGCTTTGATATACACTCGACACTGTCCGACCTCCTGCGCCCGAGCTGGCCGAGGCGATGTGTGGCGTGTTCCGGGCGGAAGGGCTTCAGACGCTCTGAGAGCGACGAGGTGGACGGCGGATGGCGCTTCCCACCATCACACGCCGGGGGAGGTCGGTATGAACGAAGACCCGGACAAACCCCGCTCCGAATCGGACGCGGAATTGGAACGCGAAATCCGCGCGGACCGCAAGTTTTCCCTCAGCGAAGCCATCGGACGGATGGCCGGGCCGGGGATGATGAAGGGCGCCTCTCCCGTCACGCGAAAGCGGCAGGCCGAGGCGGCGATCGAGGACTTCCTCCGCCTCACCCTGACCGATGCCGGGGGCGCTCTGCGCGTCGTGCTGCTCCGCGGCGTGAGCGACAGCGACCTGCTGCTCGGCGACTACGACCACCCGCTGGTGGTGCTGGCGAGCTACGTCCGACAGGTTCTCGGGTCGGACTACCGGTTGCAGGAACTCGTCCGCCAGGCCGATGTGGAGTGGGGGCGGGTGAACGGCGAGCGGCCGCACTTCGAGCGTCCCGGTTGCCCGCCCGATCCCGACGACCCGTACACGACCGAGTCGGTCCGTGCCGCCCTGTCACATCTTCTTGAGGAGACGCCGGCGCCCTGACACGCCCCTCCGGACCGACCCGATGGCGTATCCCGGGCTGGGTTGTTGCGTACTCACCCGTAAACCGCTACCCTCGAACTGCTCCACGGACCGACGGAATTTGCGGGTCGACCGCCGGCGGGATCGGCGCGAGCACACGGGGAGCAAACCGATGACGGGCAACCTCTCGGCGGACACGAAACCGGACCTGCGGGACCTCCCCCCGGGGGCCGCCGGCTCTCCGCCCCTGGAGGTGGAGGTCGGCGGCCGCACGCACCCGGGGTTGGTGCGGCCGAACAACGAGGACAACTTCCACGTCGTCCGGTTCGGCCGGTACCTCCGCACGGTCCTGTCCAGCCTGCCCGCCGGGCACGCGCCGGAGGAGGACGCCCCGCCCGGCTACGGGTTCGCGGTCGCCGACGGGATGGGCGGGCACGCGGCCGGAGAGGTGGCCAGCCGGGCGGCTCTGGCTGCACTCGTCGAGGTCACCCTCCAGACCCCCGACTGGATCCTGGGCCGGGACGACGAGCTGCTGGCCCAGGTGGCGGAGCGGACCGCCCGGCGGTTCCAGCAGGTGAGCGCGGCGGTCCGCGACCAGGCCCAGAGCCAGCCGGGTCTGCGGGACATGGGGACGACGCTGGCCCTGGCCCTCAACCTGTCCGACGCCCTGGTGGTCGCCCACGTCGGCGACTCCCGCGTCTACCTGTTCCGCGACGGCCGGTTGCACCCTCTGACCCGCGACCACACCTTCGGCCAGTTGTTGGCGGACCGCGACCCGGTCGCCGCCGCCCGCCTCCGCCACGTCCTGACCCGGTGCATCGGCGTGACAGGCACCGGGTGTGAGCCGGACATCGCCCGTTACCGGCTGGCCGACGGGGATCGGCTGCTGCTCTGCACCGACGGGCTGACCGACATGGTCGACGACGCGTCGATCGCCCGGGAACTTGGCCGCGGGACGTCGTCCGACGAGGTGTGCCGGGCGCTGGTCGATCTGGCACTCGGCGGTGGGGGGCGGGACAACGTGACGGTCGTCGTCGCGACGTATCGCCGCTCGGAAGGTCCCGCCGCAGGTACGCGGTGCTGACGGACAGGATCTTCCCGATGGTCATGCTGGGGAAGGTCATCGCGTACCCGACGTCCGGCTGGTCGGTCGGCGCCATCTTGTTCGAGTACGCCGGCCGACGTCGCGGGCGGTCGATCGCTGCTCACTCCCCCTGGTCGTCGTCGGACCAGACCGCCCGGCCGATGCTGATGCCCAGGGTGCGGATTTTGGTCCGCAGGCTGCCGCGGGTGATGCCCAGGATGCGGGCCGCCTGGAGTTGGTTGCCGTTCGTGTACTTGAGCACCCGCACCAGCACCTCCCGCTCCATCCGCACCAGGCTCTCGGCGTATACCGTCTCGGATCCGGTGGCGATGCGGTCGGCCACGAACGCGTCCCAGTCGAACGCCCCGGACCCGGCCGGGTGCGGGGATTGTGCCGCCGGCGCGCTGGTCACCTGGGCGGGTAAGAAGTCGGGCAGCAGCACACTCCCGCTCATCTGGAGGAGCGACTGCCGCACCACGCTCTGGAGCTCCCGCACGTTCCCCGGCCACGGGTAGGCGGTGAGTGCGGCCAGGGTGTCCGCCGGCACCTCCGTCCGCGGCTTGCCCATCTCCCGCTCGAACCGCCGCAGGTAGTGGTCGAGTAACAACCGGATGTCGTCCCCGCGGTCGCGGAGCGGGGGGAGCGGGATGGTGAACCCGGTCAGCCGGAAGAACAGGTCTTTGCGGAACCGGCCGTCGGCCGTCATCCCCTCCAGGTCGGCGTTGGTGGCGGCGATCACCCGCACGTCCACCCGCACCGTCTCCGCCCCGCCCACCCGCTCGAACGCCTGCTCCTGGAGCACCCGCAGCAGCTTCACCTGCGCCAGCGGGGGCATCTCCCCGACCTCGTCCAGCAGCAGGGTGCCGCCGTCACACTGCTCGAACTTGCCGATCCGCTTGCGGTCGGCGCCGGTGAACGCCCCCTTCTCGTGCCCGAACAGCTCGCTCTCCACCAGGTTCTCCGGGATGGCCCCGCAGTTGATGGCCAGGAACGGCCGGTCGGCCCGCCGGCCGTGCTGGTAGATGGCCCGCGCCACCAGCTCCTTGCCGGTGCCGCTCTCCCCGGTGACGAGGACGGTCACGTCCTGGGCCGCCACCCGCCCGATCGCCTTGTACACCTCTTGCATGGGCGGGCACCGGCCGACCAGCAGGTCGCCGGCCGGCGGGGGCGACTCCGCGGGCAGGGCGGCCGGGGTGTTCATCAGCAGGCTGGACCGCACCGCCCGGTCGATCTGCTCCCGCAGCACCGGCAGTTCGAGCGGTTTGCTCAGGTAGTCGAACGCCCCGTGCTTCATCGCCTCGATGGCCAGGTCGGTGGTGCCGTGCCCGGTGATGAGGATGATGGGCACGCGGGCGTCGAGCTTCCGCAGGGCGTGGAAGGTCTCCAGCCCGGTGGCGTCCGGCAGGCGGACGTCCAGCACCACCACGTCCGGCCGTTCGGCGGACAGGGCGGCGACGGCTTCGGCGGCGGTGCCCGCGGCTCGCAACCCGTGCGTGCCGCGGAACGCCTTCTGGAAGGCGTGCTGGATGGCCGGTTCGTCGTCAACTACGAGCAGCGTCGGCATGGCCGCCCCCGGCGGGCAGATGAATAAAGAAGCTGGCGCCGCCGCCAACCCGGTCGGCCGCCCCGATCGTCCCGCCGTGGTCTTCGACGATCCTCCGGGAGATGACCAGCCCCAGCCCGAGGCCGGTGTCCTTGCCGCTGGCGAACGGCTGGAACAGCCGCGGCCGCATGGCCGGGGCGATGCCCGGCCCGGTGTCCGCCACCTCCACCTCCGCCCCGCTCTTGGTCTTCCGCACCGTCACCGTCAGGGTGCCGCCGCGGGGCATGGCGTCCAGGGCGTTCAGCCCCAGGTTCACCAGCACCTGCCGCACCTGCCCCTCGTCCGCCGTCAGGGTCACCTCCCGGTCGGCCACCAGCACCAACTCCACCCGCTGCTTGTCCGCCCGCGGGCGGAGCAGGTCGAACACCCGGCGGGCGGCGGCCACCAGCTCGATCGGCCGCCGCTCCGGCTTCGGCGGGCGGGCGAAGTCGAGGAACGTTTGCAGGGAGTTTTCCACCCGGCGGATTTCGGCTTCGATGATCCGCAGGTCTTCGGCGGTCAGGGCGTCGCCGTCCTCCTGGGCCGCCTGCACCAGCATCTTGATGGACGTGAGCGGGTTCCGCACCTCGTGCGCCACCCCGGCGGCGATCTGGCCGACGGCGGCCAACTGCTCCGCCCGTAGCACCTCGTGCTCTCGTTGCTGAAGCTCTTGCACAGTCCGCTCCACCCGCGCGGCCAGTCGGTCCAACTCGGCGTGCAGGTCGGGGAAGTCGCCCTGTTCGGTGACGACGATCTCGGCCGCCGCCGGGTCGAGCTTTCCGGCCACCCCTTGCAACTGCACCCGCAGCCGGCGGATCGACCGGCTCAGCCCGCGGGCGACGCCGTACCCGAGGACCACCCCGGCGACCGCCCCCAGCCCGCCCACCCCGGCCATGCCCCAGGCCAACTGCCGCAGCGTCTGTTCGTGCCCGCTGGTGGACTCCTCCACCCGCCGGTCGTTGTACCCCTCGTACTCCCGGCACGGGTACAACACCTGTGCCTCCAGCAGGCGGGTGGCGTCGGCCAGCGCCGCCTCGTGCCGCGGGTCGTCGACCGGGGGCATCGCCTGCCACCGGCGGAGGTACTCGGCGAACCCCGCCTCCAGCAGGGCGGAGAGGACTTGTTCCTCCGGCTGGTCGGCGTACCGCCGCATCGCGTGCAGCGACTCCCGGGCCTTCTCGTGCAGGTCGGTCACGTTCTCGACGTGCCGGTGCTCCAGCTCGACCAGCACGTTCAGCACGCCGCGGAGTTCGGCCGCCGCCCGGCGGCTGGACACGTTCTCCCGCAGGACGTGGGTGGTGGCCGCCTGCTGGGCGAACAGCGAGGCGGCGGTGACCGCGCACAGCACCACCAGGCTCAGGGAGGTGAGGACGACCGGCACCAGATAGCGGACGCGGAACCCGGTCATGGCGGACCCGAGGGGGCGGCGGAACCCCTGTTGTTGTACGCCGCCACGCTCCCGGCGGGTCATCGCTTGTTCGGGGTGAACGTGCCCTCGGGCAACCCCTTAGCCCCCTTGAACTCGGTGATCTCGGTGTCGATGAACAGCTTGCCGTCGTGGAACGTCTTCGACTTGGACGCCATCTTCACCCCGTCGAACTCCTTGTACTCCCGCCACTCGATCTCCACCTTCCGGTCGGCCCGCGTCTTCGCGTCCTTGTCCGTCATTTCCGACCGGACCAGCAGCCCGGTCTTGTCGTCGAACGTGAGCAGCAGGTCCGGGAACCCGCTCTTCACCACCTTCACCTGGGTGGCCGGGCCGCCGTCCAGCGTCGGCTTGCCGGCCACGCTCAGCTCCACCCCCTTCTCCGTCAACGGCACCAGGGTGGTGGCCGCCTGCTTGTGGTAGAACGACGCCTTCACCCCGGCGATCTCCGCCTCGGTCATCGGCGTCACCTTGTCCCCCTCTACCACCCACCCCTTGTCCCCGTTCACGATCCGCGACGTCTTCACCACCTCGCCGTTCACCGCCCGCGTGCTGTCCAGCCGGAACTTGCCCGGTAACTCGCCGTGGAAGTCGGCCTTGGACGGGTTCCCCCGCACCGTGCCGTTCGTCTTCCACACCCCGCCGGTCAGGTCCTTCAACTTGGCCGGCCCGCCGACCGCTTCGATCGCCCGGTCCACCACCTTCCGGGCGTCGGACGGCTCGTCCGCCCGCGCGGCGAGCGGGGCGATCAGGGCGAGGGCGAGGAGCGGGGAGCGAACCATGAGTGACCTCGGGGGGGAGTGATCGTTCCTGGGATGGCCAAGCCGCTTGCGGCTTCGGCGGCCGGTCTAGTAGTCGCCGAGCACCTCACCGCCGTTGATCGACCCCAGGTTCGACCAGGTGAGCGGGTCCACGCCGTTGGCCACGAATCGTACGCTCCCGTCCCCCCGCAGCAGGTTCACCCCGCCGGTGTGCTTGCTCCGCGCCGCCTTCCAGTTCGCCCCGGTGCTGATGCAGTCCATCACCGCCGAGTTCGGCGTCAGCCCGTGGTCGTACAGCGTCTCGTACGCGTCACCGTCCACCCACCGGGTGTTCTTGTCGAACTTGTACTGCGGGGCGGACGTGCCGATGCCGCAGTTGGCCGAGGTGAACGCGGTGGCCGACGGGAACCAGCGGTACACCCGCTCCATGTCGTTCGGGGTGGTGGGCGGGGTGGTGGACACCGGGGCGTTGGTGCCGATCAGCGTCTCGGCCGCCATCGCCGAGTTGGACGTGCCGTCGGTCATGTCCGCGAACCGCGTCTTCGACCCGTTGTAGAACATGCCGTCCGGCGGCGGGCTGATGGTCGGCCCGCGGCTGCCGCCGTTCTTCCCGCTGCCCACGCACACCACGTAGTTGGTCGGGGCGAACAGCGGGTCCGGTTTCTGGCCGCTGAGCGGGTCGGACGGGCACAGGAAGATGGACACCCGCGTCTGCACGGCGATCAGGTTGTTCTTGCTGTTGATCACCGCCCCGGTGGCGTCGTACAGCGGGTTGTCCAGGTCGCAGGCGTCGTACACCGGCGTCTGTTCCAGGTACGGGGTGAGTTTGGCGAACGCCCCCCAGCGGAAGCGGAACGCCGGCACCGATGGGTACGCCGGCGACACCTTCTGCTCGTATCCGGCCGGGAAGTACCCGAGGGCGGACTCGTGGTTGTGCATGGCCAGCCCGACCTGCTTCAGGCTGTTCTGGCACTTCATCCGCGCCGCCGCCTCCCGCACCTTCTGTACCGCGGGGAGCAGCAGGCCGATCAGGATGGCGATGATGGCGATGACGACGAGTAGCTCGATGAGCGTAAACGCGGAACGGCCACGGGGGCGAGTCATGATGGCTGCCAGCGGGAAGATTCGGGGTGAGGGTAATAAATAGAGTCTAGGCATTTTTCGTACCACCGGCGGGCCGGTGGTACGGGAACCGGGGAACGGAAAAAAACTGTAGAAACAGCCAGTAGATGAAGGAAACGATCTTGGAGTTTTGGTCGCTCGGCGGCCACGCTGGACGACATGAGACCACTTCCCCGCCCAAAGCATGGAGGCACAATCTGATCGAACATACTCCTCGGTGGCCGAAGAGCGTACAGCGACAGGCGGTCGACAGGAAGTGTTAGGGCGATGCCGCACCCACAGGTACGGTTCCCAAACGATACGGTCGGCACCAGATTGTGTGGGGTTAAACAGGTCATATTCGCTCATTTGCGACGGTCAGCCGGACAGACGGTTCGGGCGCGAGGCGGGAAGACTCTCGAACTCCCCGTGCTGGCGAGCACAAACTCGCGGGGATGGCATGAGGCCTGCTTTCCCCAAGATCAATCAAATCACGGTACGGGAAGTGGCCGGTCCGCGTCGTCGGGTCGGCCGCCGCACACCGGAGGCTGGTCGCAGCCGACGGACGAGCGGCTCTCCCCGGCTGTGAGGGCTGCCCCCTGGCGAGTGCATTCACACATGAAACGGGTTCGCCTGCTGACCGCCGTGTTCGGGTTTTTCCCCCTGGGGTTGCTCGCCCTGCCGGCGTGTAACCCGGCACACGCCGGGCACGGCGAGCACTCGCAGGAGGAGCACCACGAGCACGGCAAGATCGTGGCGACCCGCCCGCTGGTGCGGGACGTCACGGTGACGCTGCGGTACGTGTGCCAGATCCGCTCCCAACGGAATATCGAGGTATGCGCCATGCAGGGCGGGTACCTGCAGGATGTGGCGGTGAAGGAAGGGCAGGTGGTGAAACAGGGGGAACTGCTTTTCCGCATCCTGCCCACCCTGTACAAGGCCCGGCTGGATGCCGAGCTGGCCGAAGCCAACCTGGCCGAACTGGAGTACAAGAACGCCAAGCGGCTGCACGACGACAAGGTGGTGTCCATCCAGGAGGTGATGCTACACCAGGCGAAGTTGGACAAGGCGCGGGCGAAGGCCCAGTTGGCCACCGCCGAGGTGGCGTTCACCGAGGTGCGGGCGCCGTTCGACGGCATCGTCGACCGCATCCTCAAGCAGCAGGGCAGTCTGATCAAGGAGGGGGGCAAAGAGGGCAAAGAGGGGGCGGCCGGGGACGTGCTCACCACCCTGTCGGACAACAGCACCATGTGGGTGTACTTCAACGTGCCCGAGGCCCGCTACCTGGACGACATGGCGTCTCGGACGAGGAGCAACCAGGGGACGCGGGTCGAGCTGGCCGACTCGGGCATCGAACTCCAGTTGGCGAACGGCAGCAAGTTCCGATACACCGCCGGCACCACGGTCACCGTCGAGGGCCAGTGCGACCCGGAGACGGGCAACTTCAAGTACCGGGCCGACTTCCCCAACCCGGACGG
>CANJKY010000015.1 GCA_947474875.1 Gemmataceae bacterium | reverse complement strand
GTCGAGCATCGCCTACCACCTCGCCGCCCGCGGCTGGCGGGACGTGGTGGTGGTCGAGCAGGGCGAGCTGGTGGGTGGGACCACGTCCCACGCCCCGGGGCTGGTCGGCCAGCTCCGCTCGGACCCGAGCCTGACGAAGATGCTCATGGCCAGCGTGGCGCTGTACCGGACGCTGGCGGTCGACGGCGCCCCCGGGTTCGTCGGCGAGGGGAGCCTCCGGCTGGCGTCGTCCCCGGCCCGGATGGCCCAGCTCCGCCACCAGGAGGCGGACGCCCGGGCGGCCGGGCTGGAGGCGCACCTCGTCGGCCCCGCGGAGGCGAAGCGGCTGTTCCCGCTCCTGTCTCCCGACGGGGTCGAGGGCGGGCTGGTCGTCCCCGGGGACGGGTCGGCGACGGCCCCGGTACTGGCGGAGGCGCTGATCCGCGAGGCCCGGGCCCGGGGTGTGGCGTTCCGTCCGCACACCCGGGTGACCGGGGTCGAGGTCGCGGCCGGCGGGGTGACGGCCGTGGACACGACCGCCGGCCGGGTGGAGACCGACACCCTGGTGATCGCGGCCGGGATTTGGTCGCCACGGGTCGGCCGGCTGGCCGGGGCCGCCCTCCCGCTGACCCCGCTTCAGCACCAGTACGCCGTCACCGAACCGCTCCCCGACCTGGCCGGGCGGACGGTGCCGAACCTCCGCGACCCGGACCACCTCGTCTACCTCCGGCAGCGGGGCGACGCCTTGGTGGTCGGCGGGTACGAGCGGGCCGCCCGGCCGTTCGACTTGGACGACATCCCGGCCGGCCCGAACCCGACGGTGCGGGGGTTCGACCCGGTGCCGTTCGAGCCGCTGCGGCGCGGGGCGGCGGCGCGCATCCCGGCGCTCGCCGGGGTCGGGTTCCAACAGACCGTGAACGGGCTGGAGGCGTTCACCCCGGACGGCCGGTTCCTACTCGGCCCGGCGGGGGTGCGGGGGGTGTGGGCGGCGTGCGGGTTCTGCGCCCACGGGGTGTCCGCAGCCGGCGGGGTCGGGCAGGCGCTGGCCGGCTGGATCACGACCGGCGACCCCGGGCTGGAACTCGCCCACATGGTGCCGACGCGGTTCGGCCCGACCCCGCCGGACCGGGACGTGATCCGGGCCGGGGCGTCCCGGGTGTACGCCACCTACTACGACCTGCCGCGGTAGACCCTCGACCGCGAATACCCGCGCGCGGGCAGACGTTTACCGAGTTCCCGTCGGCGAAGGATCCGCACCCGGAGGTGAAGGTGGACGCGGTGGTCGGCGGCCGGTGAGTGACGTTCGGCGTCAAACTGCTGGTGCCGGCGAGGTGATTCTGGGGTAGGTTGGGGGCCGCGTGCCGTACCGGCCGTGATCCCCCTCCCCGGGTCGCCCCATGCCCCGCCGCATCCTCGTCCTGTCCGCGTCCGTCGGGGCCGGCCACCTGCGGGCGGCCGAGGCCGTGACGCTCGCCCTCCGCCAGCTGGCCCCGGGCGACGAGGTCCGAAGTGTCGACGTCCTCGACCTGACGAACGCGGTGTTCCGCCGGGTGTACGGCCGGCTGTACCTGGACCTGGTGAACAAGGCCCCGCACGCCCTCGGGTACTTCTACGACCGGCTCGACCGGCCGAGCCGGTCGGGGAAGGACCGCGGGGACGCCCTCCGCCGGGTCGTCCAGCGGGCCAACCTGCCGCGGCTGACCAAGCTCCTCACGGCCGAGCCGTGGGACCTGGCCGTCAGCACCCACTTCCTGCCGGCCGAGGTGATCGCCGGGCTGAAGAAGCGCAACGGGCTGCCGCTCCCGCACGCCACCGTGACGACCGACTTCGATGCGCACCGGCTCTGGGTGAACGCCCCGTGCGAGCGGTACTTCACGGCCACCGAGGAGGGGGCCCGGTACCTCGCCCACTGGGGCGCCCCGGCCGACGGCACGTTCGCCACCGGCATCCCCGTTCATCCCGTCTTCGCCGCCCCGAAGGACCCGGCCGCGTGCCGGAAGAAGCACGCCCTGTCGGCCGACCGCCCGGTCGTCCTCCAGCTGGCCGGCGGGTTCGGGGTGGGGCCGGTGGAGAAGCTGTTCGACGCCCTGTGCGAGGTGGACCGGCCGATCCACCTGGTCGCGGTGTCCGGGCGGAACGCGAAGTTGAAGGCGGGGCTCGCGGCCCGCCCGGTCCCGGCCCGGCACCGGGTCACGGTCCTGGGGTTCACGACCGAGATCGACGAGCTGATGGCGGCCGCCGACCTGGTGGTGTCGAAGCCGGGCGGGCTGACCACGTCGGAGGCGCTGGCCCGCGGGGCGGCGATGGTGGTGGTCAACCCGATCCCCGGGCAGGAGAGCCGGAACAGCGACTTCCTCCTAGAGAACGGGGCGGCCATCAAGGCGAACACCGCGGCCACCCTGGGGTTCAAGGTGGGGGCGCTGCTGGCCGACCCGGCCCGGCTGGCGGCGATGCGGGCGGCGGTGACGCGGATCGCCCGCCCGCGGGCTGCGTTCGACGTAGCCGCGAAGGCGCTCGAACTGATCCGGTGAGGCGAGCGGGGGGCGTCAGGCCCCCCGAAATCGCGCCCGCGGCGCGGCCCGGAAGCGGTTCGCCGTGCCGCCTTCCTCGGGGGCCCTTCCCCCCCCGCTCGCCGGGGTCAGTCGACCGACCGCCCGATCGCCTCCCGCCGCCGGAGCCGGCGGGCTACGAGGACGCACCCGACGGCCCACTTCAGCCCGACCGTCCACCCAGCCAGCACGTCCGTCGGGTAGTGGATCCCCATGTACACCCGGCTCGCCCCGACTCGGGCCACCGCCCCGAGCGGCACCCCCACGACAACCGCCGGCCTCGGGATGCGGAGCTTCGACTCCGTGCCCGTTAATGAGGATATGTTGCTGTGTTGAAGACATCTTGAGCGGGCTGAACCGGCTCGGGTAGACCACCGGGATGACGCCCTCGACCGAACGGAATCGGCGGGTGCGGGCGGCGGAGTTGGCCCTGGCGGTGGCGGGCGACGAGCTGCCGGCGTACTCGTGCCCGAAGAGCCCGCGGCGGTTCACCCAGCCGCAACTGCTCGCCTGCCTGGTGCTCAAGGCGCATTTGAAGCAGACGTACCGCGGGGTGGCCGACCTGCTGGGGGCGTCCGACGACCTGCGGCGGGTGCTCGGCCTGGCCCGCGTGCCGGACTACTCCACCCTCCAGCGGTTCGCCGACCGGGTGGTCACCCCGGCGGTGCTCGACCGCGTCCTCGGGCGGTTGGGCCTCTCCCGGTAGACCGGCCGCCGCCACCGCGGTAGCATGACCGCCCACCCTGGAGGCCGTCATGCGCCTGGCGGCGCCGGATCGCCCCTCGTCCGGGGGGCCCGGTCCCACGCCGGTGCCGTCCTGGAGCCGCCGGCCAGCGAATCGGAAATGCTAAACCCGAATTAGGTACGAATTGGCGTCGGAGCGGGTCACCGGCCGGCCGAAGTAGTCACTACATTTCGAGGCGGTGGCGAACCGGGATCGTCACCCGGTCCCGCCTTCCCCGTCCGCCCGGCGGCTCGCACCGGCATCTCGTCACGCTACGGCTGTGACTCGTAGGGATTGGTCCGGCCGGTTTCCGGTCCCGGGTGTAGGCCACGTCGTGTACACTCGCCCGTATGTCCGAGGTGACGCGAATTTTGGACGCCGCGGCCACCGGCGACCCGAAGGCCGCCGCCGTGTTGCTGCCGGTCGTGTATGCCGAACTCCGCCGCCTGGCCGCCGGACACCTGGCGGACGAGCCGGCCGGGCACACGCTGGACGCCACCGCCCTGGTACACGAAGCGTACCTGCGGCTGGTCGGCCCGACCACGGCCGGGGTGTTCGCCGGGCGGGGGCACTTCTTCGCCGCCGCCGCCGAGGCCATGCGGCGGATCCTGATCGACCACGCCCGCGGCAAGCGGCGGCAGAAGCGGGGCGGTGGGCGGGTCCGCCTGGAACTCACCCCCGGTCTGGTCGCCGCTCCCGAGTTCGACGACCGGGTTCTCGATCTGGACGACGCCCTTCAGGCGTTCGCCGCCACGCACCCGGTACACGCCAAGCTGGTTGAGTTGAGATACTTCGCCGGCCTGACTGGAGAGCAGGCGGCGGGCGTACTCGGTCTCTCACCCAGCACCGCCGACCGGCACTGGGTGTTCGCCCGGGCGTGGCTCCGCCGCGAGATGGCCCGTGGCAGCGGCGGAAAATTGTGAGGCCGGCGGCCGCGTTTTGTCGCCTTGGAGGGTGACCCCGATTCCAACCACCCGTCCGGAGGTCTCTTGATGACCGAGGAGAGCCTCTTCCACGAAGCGCTGGCCCGGACCGACCCGACGGAGCGAGCGTCGTTTCTCGATTCCGCCTGCGCCAGCCGCCCCGACCTGCGGGCGGCCGTTGAGGCGCTGCTGGCCGCCCACGAGCAGTCCGGCGAACTGCTGCCGGTCTCCACCCGCGTCGCCGCATCCCCCGCCGGTGACACGCCGGCGGGCGAAGGGGACACACCAGGGCAGCTCCGGTCGGCCGAATCGACGGGGGCCCAGTTCGACCCGGACGGGACGGCGGCGGGTCTGGCGACCCGATCCCACGCGGATCAGGGGGCGACGGCCGCGTACGCCCAGGCGGTGGCGGACGAGGCCCCGCCCGCCCGCATCGGGCGGTACGAAATCCGACAGCGGCTGGGCCGCGGGGGCATGGGCACGGTGTTCCTGGCCCACGACCCGCAGCTCGACCGGCCGGTCGCCCTCAAGGTGCCCCGGCTGGCCGGGCGGCACGCGGTCGAGCGGTTCCTCCGCGAAGCCCGGGCGGCGGCCGCCGTGGACCACCCCAACCTGTGCCCCGTGTACGACGCCGGCCAGGCCGACGGCATCCCGTATCTGGCCATGGCCTACGCCCCCGGCCCGACCCTCACGGAGGTGATCAAACGGGACGGCCCGCTCCCGCCCGCCCGGGCGGCGGCCGTCGCGGCGGCGGTCGCCCGGGGGATGGCCGAGGCCCACCGCCACGGCATCGTCCACCGCGACCTGAAGCCGGGGAACATCCTGTTCGACCGCCGCGGCGAGCCGGTGGTGACCGACTTCGGCCTCGCCTTCCGGGCGCAAACCGCGGACCTGCCGGCGGACGCCAACACCGGTCCGGCGGACGGCGACCGGCTCACCCAGGTGGGGGCGGTGATGGGCACCCCGGCGTACATGCCGCCGGAGCAGGCCCACGGGGCGCTCGACCGCATCGGCCCGGCCAGCGACGTGTACAGCCTCGGGGCCATCCTGTTCGAGATGCTGGCCGGCCGCCCGCCGTACCGCGGGGCGAACGTGCATGAACTGCTCGACCGCATCTCCCACGACCCGGTGCCGGCCGTGGCCGCCGACCGGGCGGACGTGCCGGCCGGGTTGGACGCCATCTGCCGCCAGGCGCTGGCCAAAGTGCCGGGCGAGCGGTTCGCCTCGATGGACGAGTTCGCCGCCGCGCTGGCGCCGTTCGCGAGCGGCCCGCCCCGCCGCCGGCGGTGGGGCGTCGCGGTGGCTGCCGTGCTCCTCGGCCTGCTGCTCGTGGCGTCCGGCGTGGTCATCTACGTCCGCACCGACCACGGGGACGTGGAGGTGCGGCTGACCGACCCGGCGGCGAAGGTGACGGCGACCGTGGACGGCGAGGAGGTGGTGCTGACGGACGGCGGGCGGGTGACGCGAATCCGCCCGGGGCCGCACACGCTCGTGGTGACCGGCCCCGACTTCCAGACCGAGACGCGGACGTTCCGGGTGACCCGCGGCGGGAACACGGTGGTCGAGGTGGAGTTGAAGCCGCGGGCACCGGCTCCGGTACCCCTGGTGCCACCGCATGAGGACGAACGGGCGAAGCTGGCCCGCATCCTCGACCGCGGGCGGCGGGAACTCGACCAGGGGCGGATCGAGCAGATGGGTAAGTCGGCCGACGAGGCGCTGAAGATCGACCCCGAATCGCCCACCGGGCTGGCGCTACGGGCCGTCGCCCGCGGGGCGGACGGCCGGACCGAGGCCGCTCTGGAGGACGCCAACCGGGCGGTCAAACTGAACCCGGAACTGTGGGTCGCGCGGATGGCCCGCGGGATGATCCTGGGCGAGGACGACAGGAACGCCGAGGCGATCGCCGACGAGACGATCGCCATCCGCCTGGCGCCGGCCGAGCCGCGGCCGTGGACGAACCGCGCCAACTCGTTCCTGAACGTGAAGGAGTACCGGCAGGCGGTGTCCGACGCCACCCGCGGGCTGGACCTGGGTCAGGGCGGGCCGGACGCGCTGATGAACCGGGCCGGGGCCCGCGTCTGCCTGGGCGAGTACGACCAGGCCTTGGCCGACTACGCGGCGGCCGAGAAGCGGGCGGCGGCCGACCCCCGCATTTTCGACCAGCGGTCTGCCCTGCACGCGAAGATGGGCAACAAGGCCAAGGAGCGGGCCGACTCGGCCACGGCCAGGCGGCTGAACCCGAAGCTGACCCCCGTCGACCGGGTCAAGTTCCCGGACCCGCCGAAAGCGGTCGAGCGGAAGAAGCTCACCCCGGACGAACGCGCGGCGGTCGACCGGCTGACCCGGCAGGCCGGGGAGGCGCTCGCCCGGAGCGACGCGGCCGGCTGCCGCACGGCGGCGGAGGAGGCGGTTCGAATCGACCCGACCGCGTCTGACGCCCACGCCCTCCTGGCCCGTGTGCTGGCCCAGTTGAGACAGTTCGACGCCGCCGAGGCCGCCGCCGCCGAGACCCTCCGCCTGGACCCGGACAACGCCTGGGCGTACACGGTGCGGGGCGGGGTGAAAACCGACCGCAAGCAGTACCACGCGGCGGTCGCCGACCACACCGTCGCCCTCCGCCTGGACGACAAGAACTACGTGGCGTGGAACAACCGCTCGAACGCGTACGCCCTGCTGGGGGAGTACCACCAGGCCCTGTACGACATCGAGCAGTGCATCCGGCTGAAGCCGGACTTCGCCCACGCGTACTCGAACCGGGCGGGGGTTCTGCTCCGGTTCGGCGAGTACCGCCGCGCCCTGGCCGACTACCGGGTGGTGGCCGCCGCCCAGCCCAAGAACCCGCGGTGGCGGCTGTACTGCGCGCTGCTGTGTGCCAAGCTCGGGGACGCCGAGGGGGAGGCCCGGGAACGGGCGGCGGCCGAGGCCATCGACCCGAAGATGAAGGACGCGGCCTACCCCGACCTGCCCGCCGTTCTCCCGCCGGTGAAGAAAGACCCGGAAGCGGCGGCGAGCGAGGACGCCCGCCGGCGGCGGCTGGCGGAAATCCTGGCGGCCGGCCGGAAGCGGATCGAAGAGGGGTCGTACACCGAGTTGGCACCGCTGGTCGAGGAGGGCATTGCCCTCGACCCAGAATCCCCCGGCATGCTGAGTTTCCGGGCCACGCTCCGGTTTCAGCGGCGGCAGTTCGCCGAGGCCAGGGCGGACGCCGAGGCCGCCCTCCGCCTCAACCCGGAGACGCCGCAAGCCCTGGTGGTCCGCGGCTCGTCGAGCGGGTCCGTTGGCAAAATCGACGACGCGATCGCCGACTACACGGCGGCGCTCCAACTCGACCCCAACAACCCGGGCATCCTGTCCCTGCGGGCGTTCGCCTATTTGAACCGGAAAGACTACCGCCAGGTCGTCGCCGACGCCACCCGCGCCATCGACCTGGGACACCGCCGCGACGACCCGTACGCGAACCGGGCGACGGCGTACGCGTTCCTCGGCGAGTACGACAAGGCGGTGGACGATTACACGGCGGCCGTCCGGCGGGTGCCGTCACCGAACTTGTACATCCAGAGGTCGGCCGTTTACGCGAAAATGGGCAAGGCGGAACAAGCCGAAGCCGACTGGCAGGAGGCCAAAAAGCTGGACAAGACGCTCACCGAGGAACGACGACTGGTGCTGCCCGACCCGCCGAAGCCGGTCGAGCGGAAGCGGCTCACCCCCGAACAAGTGGACGAGGTGGCCCGGCTCCTG
Source organism: Gemmataceae bacterium (assembly GCA_947474875.1). Taxonomy (GTDB): domain Bacteria; phylum Planctomycetota; class Planctomycetia; order Gemmatales; family Gemmataceae; genus JALHQU01. The sequence goes on along the minus strand of CANJKY010000015.1, from coordinate 6,357 downwards.
AAGGCGGCCCAGGCGGCGTACGCGAAGGGCGATCTGGCGGGGGCCCGGGAGCCGCTGAAGGCGGCCGCACAGATCGACCCGACGGACGCGGTCGTGCGGATGTGGCGGGCGCGGGCGGCCGGGGACGACAACCTGGATGAGGCGGTGGCCGAGGCGAACGAGGCCCTCCGGCTCGACCCCACCCTCGGGTTCCCGTACGTCACCCGCGGGCTGGCCCGGGTCAACCGGGATGACGTCGCCGGCGGGATGGCCGACCTGACGATCGCGGTCACCCGCCTGCCGGACGACCCGATGGCCTGGAACGACCGCGGCTGGGGGTACCTGAAGCGGGAGATGTACCACCAGGCCGTCGCCGATCTGAGCCGGAGCATCCGGCTCAACCCCAACTTCGCGCTCGCCTACCTGAACCGCGGCTGGGCGTACGTCCGCCTGGGCGAGTACGACCGGGCGCTGGCCGACCACGAGATGGCGGTGAAGTTGCGGCCGCTGCACGGCGAGGCCTGGCTGATCGTGGCCGCCCTGCGGCTGAAGAACGGCGACTCGGCCGGAGCGGCCAAAGCGCGGGACACGGCGATGCGGCTGAACGACAAGTTGAAAGACCAGCCGGACGTCATTTTGCCCGTCCCGCTGCCGCCATCCAAGAAAGACCCGGCAGCCCCCGGCGAACCGGACGGCACCAAATGATATTCGACGTGGGATGGCGGCGAGCGGCGGGTGTGGCGGCTGCTCCGAGACCGCCGCGGCACACCAACTATGAGCAGCCGCCGCGTCGCCCAGGTACGCCGCTGCTGCGTCCGAATCCCGGCCCCGCCGCCGCCACCGCTTCGACGGATCGGCCCGCAGACGCAGCCAGGGCGACCGCTTGAGACACGAGTGACGCCGGAGGGGGCATTTATCGGGGTAACCAATCCGGCGTCGGAGCACCCCCGGCCGTGGAGTGCCCCGAACGCCAGTCGGCCGCCGCTGTACTCGCCCGGCACGGTGAGCGGCCGGGTGAAGGCTGATCGACGCGGAAGCGCGGATATTTCAAAGCTGTCGGCCGCTCGGTGACTGCGCCCGCCAAGTTCGCAAGTCCGCACGGTTCGCAAACCCGCGGCCGTCCCTACCCCGCCTTCGGCTTCGGCTTCGGCTTACTCGCGGTCGGAGCCGGACCGCCCGAAGATTTCGAACTTTGCGGACTTGTGGACGGCTCGGGGGTTTTGTCCGGGGTGACGGGTAGCACGCCCTGCGCCGCGATCCGCCACCACTTCTGGTTGTCTTTGCGGTACTGCTCCACCGACCACCCTGCCGCCCGCAGGTTGGGGGCGAGCCGGGCCAGGGCGGAGGCTAGCGCGCGGGCGTTCCCCGGCCACCCCTTCTGCCGCGGGTCCTGCCCGACGCCCAGCGGCACCAGCAGTTGGGAGGCGGTGCCGTCGAACCGGCCGGGGGTGACTCGGGAGTTCGCCCAGTTGCCACAGTTCGCCCGCCCGAGCAACTCCTTCAGCGCCACCGCCACCGCCACCGCCACCGCCACCGCCACCGCCACCGGGGCCGTCTCCAGCGTGTACGCGTTGGCCTCCGCCCGGTTCTGCTCGTAGGCCCGCATGAACTCCCCGTCTGCCAGCCCGAGCGCCGGTTCGGCCGCCGTCGCCCACTGGGCGAAGTCGGCCATCCGCGGCCAGCTCACAGCGGGGCGGGCCTGAACCTCGGGCAGCCGCCGCAGCGCACACGCCACCGCATCCAGCACCGCGCCGAGCAGTAGCGGTCGGGCCGCCTCGTACACCGCCCCCATCGTGTGGTCGGCGTGCCCCATCACCAGGTCCACCGCCACCGGGTCGCGGGAGGCGTCGGCGACCGTCCGGAACGTGTGCCGGAGCGAGTAGAAGTACACCCCCGGCCGGTGGACCTCAACCGCCTTGGCCAGCCGGGCGAACGCCACACTCACCCCCTGGGTGAACCCGTTCGCCGACTCCCGCACCCACCGCCGGCCGCGGGCGGTGAGGAACACCAGCCCGGCGTCCGCCCGCTCCTTCGCCTTCGGCCGGGCTTTGAGTGCCTCCGTCACCGCGGTCACCGTCTCCGGCCACAGCGCACACCGCCGCTAGATGCCGGTCTTGGGGGGGGGGTGAAGTCGGCGAACCCGCCGGCCAGGTCGAGGGCGGAGCGGGGCAGGACGGCCACGTCGGTGTTCCCGTACCCGCAGTTCACACCCAGGTAGATCATCGCCCGCATCACCGGGTCGGCGGCGGCGATCAGCTTGTGGAGGTCGGCCGGTTCGATTAGCCTCACCCCCACCTTCGCTTTGTGCAGCCGTAACACCTTCTTGTCCGGCTTCTTGAACTCGGAACCGAACAGCACCGGCCGGTCGATCAGGTGGTTGTCGACCGCGAACTTGAACACCCCCTTGATGCGGGTGACGGCGTTCGCCATCCGTACCGGCCCCCACCGCCCGGCCAGCTCCGCCCGCAGCTCCTCGAAGTCGTCCGCCCCCAGGTCGTCCGCCCGCCGCGCCTTCCGAACCGCCCCACCAGCTAGTCGGTGATCGCCTTGTAGTCGGCGAACATCCTCGCCCCGATCTCCCGGGCGTCCAACTTCCGCTTCTTGGCGGTTAAGAACCGGTTGCACAGCTCGACCACGGTGAGCGGGTCCGGCTCGCCCGCGACCGGGCCGCCGGTGGCAAGGCGGCGGGGGCGACGGCCGGCGTGCAGGGCGGCGGCCTGTTCCTGGTACAACTTCAACGCCTTCGCCCACTCGCCGTCGTTCGGCTCGGCGGTCAGCACCCCGCCCTTCACCCGGCCCCAGTTGCCGAAGTAGTAGATCCGCCCGCCGATCTTCTTCTGCCACTTCCCGCTCGCGTGAGGGGTGAGAGGGGAATCCGGGTACGGCGTGGGCGGTTTGGGGGCTGGCAAAGGAGAGGGTTGGCCGCTGGCGGTCGGGTCGGTAATATGAGCCACGAGTCACCTCCGTCGTAACGGGTTGGGGGTGATGTCCCGCCGGTCGGCTCCTACCCCGGCCGGCGGAACTTTACTACCGTCTAGCTTTCTCGGTAGTAAACAACTAGCAAACACTTATTGGAGAATATGTCTTAGTAAGCTGAATTGCATGGATATTGGAGGGGTGGCAGAGTGGTCGAATGCGTCGGTCTCGAAAACCGATATACCTTCACGGGTATCGAGGGTTCGAATCCCTCCCTCTCCGCTGTTTGATGCACGTCGAAACGCCGCAAAAACCCTTAAAAACTAGGCTTTCCGGGTTCGTCCCGGGAAGCCGTTTTCATTCCCACTGCCCGGCTGGGTGGCAAATAGGGGGCAGCGCGGACCTTGCGTTGGGGTTACGTCGCTTGTCCCCGCCCGAACAATCTTCGGGGGGGAAATGCTATGGCCTGGCTCGAACGGCGGGGCAAACGGTTCCGGGTCGTCTTTCGGTTCCAGGACCGGCGGTTCTTGGTAGTCCTGAAGACGGCGGACCCGAAAGAGGCCGAGGCGTGCCGGGGCCGGGTCGAGGAGAACCTCCGGCTCGTCGAACGCGGCCGGCTGACCGTCCCGGACGGGGCCGACCTCGGCCTGTTCCTGTTGTCCGACGGTAAACTCGAACAGCCCGTCGAACTCGCCCGCACCGTCCGACTCGGCGAGTTGTTCGCCATATACCGGGCTCAGTTCACGTCGGGGGCGAAGGAGGTCATCACGCGGGCGATGGAAGACATCCACATGAACCACCTCGCCCGGCTCATCGGCAAGCAGACGCCGCTGTCCGCGGTCACCGCCGGCACCGTCCAGCAGTTCGTCGACGAGCGGAGCCGGGAGGAACACAACGGGCACCCCGTCAAGCCGAAGACCGTGCGGAAGGCGGTGGCCACCCTGCGGTTCGTCTGGAACTGGGCGCACCGGCAGGGGCACGTCCCGACCAAGTTTCCAGAGGTCGAACTGGTGTTCGCCAAGGAGAAGCAGGCCGAGCCGTTCCGCACCTACGACCAGATCACCGCCATCCTCGCCCGCGGCGTCGCCGACCCGCGGCGAGTGCGGGAGTTGTGGGATGGCCTGTTCCTCGACCCCGGTCAGGTGGCCGAGGTGATCGAGTACGTACGCCGGAAGACGAGCGCCCGGTACCTCCACCCGTTCCTCGTCACCGCCGCCTACACCGGGGCCAGGCGGGCCGAACTGTTCCGGGCGCGGGTCGAGGACTTCGACTTCGACGCCAAACTGGTGCTACTGCGGGAGAAGAAGCGGAGCCGGGACAAGGAGACGTTCCGCACGGTGGACATGACGCCCAGGGTGGAGGCTGTCATGCGGGCGTACTTCGCCGGGGACCACCCGGGGGGAGAACTAGCGTTCTGCTCGCTGGCGAACCGGACCCTGACCGACGGGCAGACGTGGAAGGCGTTCCGGTCGGGGGTGAAAGGGTCGAAGTGGCACGTCCTCCGAGGCTACCACGCCTTCCGGCACTCGTTCGCCTCGAACCTGGCGGCCGCCGGGGTGGACCAACGGGTAATCGACGAACTCATGGGGCACACCACCGTCGAGATGCAGAAGCGGTACCGCCACCTGTTTCCCGACCAGCGGCGTCAGGCGGTGCTGGCCGTGTTCGGCAGTTGAACCGGGCCGACGAGCCGTGGTAAGGAAGGCGGATGTTGAGAGCCTACGTCGGAATCGCCTCCCCTCACGGTCTCGCCGTCCTCCAACCGGAACGGGCCGACACCTTGTGGCTCGTCGAAAGCTGGGCGGGTACCGGGCGGCGGGTCGGCTTCTGGGCCGTGCTGGGCGACGCCGACGCCGACCGCGTCCAGACTCTATTCCGGAACGGCTACCGGCAGGAAGCCCTGCTCGTGCTGGACCGGTGCGCGAAGGACATGGGCCGCATCGTTCCGAGCGACGAGCAGCACTCCACACTCCACTGACCCGCCGGGCGATGACATGACCGAAGAACCCGAACCGCAACGGCTCATCCGCGTGCTGGCGTTCGCGCTGCGGCATCAACCGCTGCGGTTCGGTGTCGCGTTGGACGATGAAGGGTTCGCCGGACTGGACGACTTGGTCGTCGGCATCCGGTTCAGCCACTACGACTGGGCCACCCTCGACCGGCAACAGATCGAAGATGCGGTCCGCCGCACTGACTCCGAACGGTTCGAGATCCGGGACGGACTCGTTCGCGCCCGTTACGGCCACAGCGTCATGCTCGGGTCACCGGGGGAACGGCGAGCACCGCCGCCGGTCCTCTTACACGGTACCTCGGCTAACGCCGTGGACGCGGTCATGACGAACGGCCTCCGGCCGATGGGACGGGCGTTCGTCCACCTTACGTCGAACCCCGACTACGCGGCCCAGGTGGCGGCTTCGAAGGGTGGAGGAGTTATGATCCGAGTGGCCGCCAGAGCCGCGGCCGAGGCCGGCGACGTGTTCTACAGGGCCGGCCGGCATGTCTGGCTGGCTAAAGCCGTTGCCCCTACGTTTCTGGTTGCTGTCTCATCCGCCGATAGATACTGACGCAAATGCAATTAATGCACATGTGGATGTTCAGTGGCGGGTTGGGAACAGTTCGGGGGCCAGCCTCGATGCCCACTCCCCCGCCCAAGACGCTAGGAATCGGGCGTGCAGCGGGTGAAGCACTTTGTTCCGTTTAGGCTGGACGGCTAGCCCGAGGAGTTGGCGGAGGGCCGCGTCAAACACGAGCGCGGGGTAAAGACGGGCGTCCTGGCAACTGGCGACATGCCGGCGGATCGCCTGTAACAACGCGATCGTATTCCGGACGAACGGTGTCGCCCCAGCCGGTGGCTCGATTCCGTCCGCCCGGAGGTCGGTTTCGTAGTACCCCTGGCAAGCGTTCAACAGCCGGTGCTCTTCCCCGGCCGAATAGAACAACAGCGTCGTCACTTCTAGGTAGGCCAGATCGCGGAGATCGAGTTCGGTCGTCACCCCGCCCGGGTCGATGACGTAAGCCCGCGGTCGCCCGTCCCCGTTCGGGTCGATGGCAACATTCGTGGCGTTCAGGTCGCCGTGCGTGCAAGTCCGCTCTCGAACCCAAATCGGGGTCGTGTTCTCGCGTAGCCGGTCCATCAACTCGATCGGGTTGGCGTGGCCGGCTTTAAACAACTCCCTGACATCGCCCGCGTCCCAGTACTGCCGGACGAGGGCGTGATACCGGTCTTCGCACAGGTAACTCCAGAGAATGGCGCGGCCGGTCGGTCGTTGCTGGTCGGTGGGCTGGCACAGCTTGTCGAGTTGATCGACGATGTCCTTGACCAGGGCCGGGACCGCGGGCTGTACGACCGACGGGGTTCCGGCGAGGTAAGTGCCGAGCGAGACCGGGCGGTTGCCGGTGGCACTCGGGGTTACGAGGAGGCTGCGGTGTCGGGATACCCCGGTGTGGTTGCGGGTGACGTGG
>CANJKY010000014.1 GCA_947474875.1 Gemmataceae bacterium | reverse complement strand
GGGGGGGGGCGTCCCCCCCCTTTTTTTTCGCGCCAACCGGGGGGCTCCCCCCCCCCGCTCGGGAGGAATCGCCAGCAACTTGGGTCACTTCCGGCGGTACGCCCACACGCCGACCCCGAGGGCGAGGGTGGCGATCAGGGTGCCGACGGTCGGCAGCAGCAGCCCGTTGTACATGGTCAGGTCGCGGCTCGCCTTGTACTCGCCCGCCTCCTTGCCGGTGATGTTGGCCGCCGCCGGCCGCTCGCGGAGCCAGTTCACCGCCGCCGCCACCAGGTCGGCGTTGGCCGCGTACTTCTCCCCGCCCCGCTGGGCCGGGTCGACGAACGCCTCCCCGCTGCCGAACACCACCAGTTGCCCGGCCCCGCCGTCGGACTTGGCCACCGCCACCCCGCGGGCCTCCCGGGTCACCGCCTTCTGCCGCGCCAGCTCGTTCGCCGCCTTCGGGTCGGCGGCGTTGGTCATTGCCTTCCACACCGCCGTCGGGTCGGTCAGCCGCTCCGGCTCCAGCCAGCTCACCCGGCCGGGGAAGGTGGCGAACAGGTACTCGCCGCCGCCCCGTTGCTGGAGGCCGACCGACCGGCAGGCCGGGAACACCATCCGCCGGTCTTGGAACTGGATCGCCAGCGGGTGGATTTCGGAGGCGGGGATGACGTCCGTCTCATCCATCTCCCGGCCGGTGGCCGGCTGGAAGTACAGGTACCCGGCCCCGAGCGAGATGCCGTGCTCGGCGAGCAGCGTTTCCAGCCCGGTGACCAGCAGCCCCTTGCCGTCCGGGTTCGGGCGGGGGCTGCTGAGCACCACCAGCTTGCCCTTCTTCCCGTTCTTGCGAGGGGTGGTCAGGTAGGTGCGGACGGCGGCGACCTGCTCCGGCGGGATGGCGGAGACCGGGTCGGCGATGACCAGCACCGTGGCGTCGTCCGGCACCTCCGGCTTGCTCAGGTCGAACGTCAGCGGCCGGACCGTCACCTCCACCCGCTCCAGCGCCGTGGCCATGCGGCTGCCGCTGCGGACGCGGCCGACCGCCTCGTCCCCGCCGACCGGGCGGGCCGAGATCTCCCCGTGCCCGGCCAGGAAGTACACCGTCTGATCTTTGTCCTCGGTGATGGACAGCAGCACGCTCACTAACTTCCGCTCGCCGACGAACGACAGCCGGCGGGCCTGCTGGTTCACCTCCTGCATGTCCATGTACGACACGAACCGGCCGGGCTTGCCCTCCGGCACCACCAGCATGCCCAGGTCGGAGTGGTTGAACTCGGGGTGGTCGGCCCGCAGCTTGCTCAGCTCGGACTTGTTCAGGGTGAACGACAGGTAGCGGACCTCGAACCGCCGCGGGTTCACCGCCCGCGCCTTCTCCAGCAACTGCTTCAGGTCGCCGGCCATCTTGCGTGGCCCCGCGTCCTCTTCAGCCAGGTTGTCCTCGTTGAACGTGACGTACACGGTCACGTTAGACGGCAGATCGGCCAGCAGCTTGACCGTGTCCGGATGCAGGGTATGCACCCCGCTGGCGGTGGTGTCCAGTTTGGCCGGCAGCTTGAGCGCCACCACCACGTTCGCCGCCACCAGCCCGATGACCAGCAGCACCACGGCCAGGGCGGTGTTCGTGCCGAACGCGATCCGCCGCAGCGTCTGGTTGTTCCGCTCGTCCACCCGCAGCAGTTGCACCACCAGGAACGCCAGCCCGCCGCCGACCAGGAACACCAGCAGGGCGGTGATCACCTTCCACGCCTGCGGGGAGGTGCCCTTGTTCAGCCACTCGGCCAGGGTGCCGAACCACAGCGCGAACAGGCCGAGGCCGAGCAGCATGACCGCCAGCCCGATCGCCCCGCCGGCGGTCGCCGCCACCACCCGCTCGTCCGACTGCCCGCCGATCGTCCGCGGCAGCCGCCCGAGCAGGTACCCGCCGCCGCCCAGCCCGGCCAGAGCCCCGATCACCCCGATCACCCCGCCGAGGAAGAACTCGGGGCGGTTCGGGTTCACCCCCGCTGCCTTCTTCCCGTCCGGGGTGAGCGGGTCGGCTTCCGCACTCGTCTCCTTCGGGGCCGTGTCGGTGAACGCCTGCTTGAAGCAGTACCCGCCGGCCAGCAGGCTGACGAACCCGATCACCACCAGCGCCCAGGCGAGCGGCTGGCGGTACGCGGCCAGGGCGCCGCCCAGCCGGGCGAGGTCGGAACCCGGGTTGTCCGGGGCAGGGGTGGTCATGCGGTCAGCTCCACTTCCGCGCTTCGAGCACCTTGACGGTGAGCACCAGCCAGAACACGGCCATCGACAGGTAGACGATCACCGCCGGCAGTTCGAGCTGGCCGTTCAGGGCGGCCGTCCACATGGGCATGAACCCGAACCGGCCGAACACCGCGTTCAGCCCGGTGGTCACCTCCGGGGACAGGTCGCGGAACGACTCCATCACCCGCGGCACGTACCCGATCAGGAACAGCCCGGTCATGCCGGCGAACGTGAGCACCGCCGCCACCACCTGGTTGCGGGTGAGGCTGCTGAAGAACAGGCCCATGGCCACGAACCCGCACCCGGCGGCGGCCACCGCCAGGTAGTAGCTGAGCAGCGGGCGGATGTCGAACGGCTTGCCCACCACGTACAGCACGATCAGGAACACGGTCGGCGGCAGCCAGGTGAGCAGGTACACGAGCAGGGTGGCCACGAACTTGCTCAGCAGGATCGCCCACTCGGTCACCGGGGCGGTGAGCAGCACCTCGAACGTGCCCGTCCGCCGCTCCTCGCTGAACGCCCGCATGGTCAGGGCGGGGACGACGAACAGGCAGATGATGCCGGCCAGGATGCCCAGCCCGACGTGCGCCGCCAGGATCGGCTCGGGGATGGTGTTCTCCAGCACGTACGGCAGGAACAGCAGGTTGCCGAGCGCCGCCGCCACCGCCGACCCGGCCAGCACGATGTACACGATCGGCGAGTAGAAGAACGCGGCCAGCTCGCGGCGGGTGAGGACGACCAGCGGGGAGTCGGACGTGACCCCCAGCGACACCGCCGCGAACGCCAGCCCGAGGGCCGTTAGCACCACCCCGCCGGGCACCAGGAACGGCGCCGGGGCGGTGGTGAGTATGGTCGTCTTTGTTCCGGCCAGTGAATTCATCACCGCGAGTAGTAATGGGGCGAACATCACGGCGGCAAACGCCAACCCGATCAGAGGCAGTCCGTAGCGGAGATAATTGGGGAAGGTTTTCGATCGCAGCGCGAGCAATCCAGACAGGCCGAGTAAGCCCATCGCCGTGTATCCGCACACTTTCCAGATGTCGTACTGCTGGTTTGGTTTCTTCAAGGCGGCAACGCTGTCGAACAGCACGGTCGGCGCGATCGTCCGGCCGACGGCGTACACCACCGTCGCCACGCCCACCACACCCAGCCCGGTGGCCGCCCAGTACGGCAAGTCGTCGGACGTGTCCGACACCGAGAAGTATCCGCTCAGGAACGCCACGCCGAGCAGCCCGAGGATGATCGCCGGAGCCACTAGCCCGGCCGGGCTGATCACACCGCACAGCACCGCCCCGGCGCACAGCAGCCCGCCGGTGCCGAGCAGGACGAAGTGTGCCCACGAGCGGTACGGCTCGGTCGTCTCGTTCCGGGCGAACGGCACCAGGAATAGCAGGCTGACGAACCCGAAGAGCGCCCCCCACGGCAGCAGCAGTTGGCCAGCCACCGGGGCCGCCGCCCCGTCCGGCTTGGCCGGGTACACTCCGACCCCGACGGCCAGCAGCAGGAACAGCACCCCGGCCAGCCCGTACACCCGCCGCACCTCCGGGTCGGTGTCGCGGACGGAGTGGATGAACAACAGCCCGAGGCCGACGAACGCGGACAGGTACCCCCAGTTCGCCCCGAGCAGGCCGTACTCGTACCGGGCGGCGATGACCGACGCCACCCCGAGGGTGAACAGGAACAGCCCGCCGAACCCGCACGCGATGCGGGTGAGGGTCAGCGTCTCGGCCCGCGTTTCGGACGGGGCGAGTTCGCCCGACGCCCCGCGCTCCCCGCTCACCTGACTCATGGAAACCTCGGACTCGTAGGTCCGGCTGTGCCGGACAACACTCGCCGTCCGGCACAGCCGGACCTACCCCCGCTGGTACGCCACCCGCATGAACGTGTCTTCCAGCTTCTCCCGCCGCAGGTCGAGCTGCCGCACCGCCCACCCCTTCTCGAACGCCTTCCGGGCCACCACCTCGCGGAGGTCCCGGTCGTGAGCCATCTGCACGTCCAGCTTGGCCCACCCGTCGCCGGCGGCCGACGCCGTCACCCCGCTCACGCCGTCGATCTGCCGGAACAGTTTGGCCGCGTCGTCCGGGTTGGCCTTCAACTCGATCTGCACGTGCGGGGCGCGGCGGGCGATGGCACTCAGCTTGTCGTCGAACTCGATCTTCCCGCGGTGGATGACGATCACCCGGTCGCAGATCTTCTCCACGTCGCTCAGTTGGTGGCTGCTGAACAGCACCGTGTGCCGGCCGGCCAGGTCGCGGACGGTGGCGAGGGTTTCTTCCTGCTGCACCGGGTCCAGGCCGGACAGCGGCTCGTCCAGGATGAGCACCTGCGGGTCGGACAGCAGGGCGTCGGCCAGCCCGACCCGCTGGCGGTAGCCCTTGCTGAGCGTGCCGATCAGCCGCTGGCGGACGGTCTTGATGCGGCAGCGGTCCAGGCAGTAGTCGATGCGGGCGGTGCGGGCGGCGCGGTCCACCCGCTTCAGCTTGGCGCGGGCGGTCAGGTACTCGTCCACCCGCATCTCGGGGTACAGGGGCACGCTCTCCGGCAAGTACCCGAGGTGCCGCCGCACGTCCATCGACTGGTACATGACGTCGTACCCGGCCACCCACGCGTACCCGCTGCTGGCCGGCATGAACGTGGTCAGGATCCGCATGGTGGTGGTCTTCCCGGCGCCGTTCAGGCCGAGGAAGCCGACCAACTCGCCGGCGGGAATCTCGAACCGGATGTGATCGACCGCGGCCACCGACCCGTAGGTCTTGCACAGGTCGTGAACGCGGATCGCGGGTGACGACATCGGCGAATCTCGCGGGCCGGGCGGATGGCAGGTGTTAACGTAGCAGGGGGTCAAGGGGCGGACAGAGCGTGTGTGTAGCCCGTTACCCCACCTCCGCCGTCACCCGCGGGAACCCCTCCCGCGCCTCGTCGAGCAGCACATCGTACCGCCCGGCGTACCGCTGACTGAAGTGGATGAGCACCAGTTGCTCCACCCGCGCCGCCGTCGCCAGTTCTGCCGCCTGGTGGGCCATCATGTGCCGGTGCTGGGCGGCGCTCTTCGCCTCCTTGCGGGCGTAGAAGCTGTCGCAGTACAGCCGCCACGCCCCCTTCGCCAGTTTCACCAACTGCGGCCGCAGGGCGTCGGAGAAGAACGTGTCGGTGATGTACGCCACCCGCGCGCCCGGCGAGTGGGCGAAGTACGCTTCGGCGAGCGCGGCCAGCCGGAACCGCCCGCCCTGGATGTCTAACTCGGTGGACGGGTCGGCGTTTGTCCGCAGCAGCCGCAGCACTTCGGCCACCCACCCGCTGGGGCGGAGGGCGCCGGCGGCCAGCTTGTCGGGGTCGGGGTGGTGGCCGGGCTTTTCCGCCAGGGCGAACGCCAGGCACGGCACTGTGTGGTCCACCGGCACCGCCTCGACGCACAGGCTGTCGTTCTCGTAGCACACCCGCCCGTCCCACGGCCGCTCTGTCACCTGCGGCGGGGGGAACCGCTTGGTGCATTCCAGGATCGCCGTCCGCTCCACCCCGCCGTCGAGTTCGTGGACCTGCACGGCGATCTTCTGGAACGGGAAGAACGGGTACTCGTAGCTGCGGATGCGGTCGTACACCTTCTGAATCGTGTTCACCGGGCCGAAGACGTGGAGCGTCTTGTCGCGGTCGATGTTCGCCCGGATGATGCGGTCCAGGCCGATGAAGTGGTCGACGTGGTGGTGGGTGACGAATACCGCTTCCAGGTCGGCAAGTTGCTGCGTGGTCAGCGCGTGGTTCTCCCCGCCGTCGAACAACAGGGCGTTGTCTGCGCCGGGGTAGTCGAGGTACAGCACCGGGTCGCCGATCGACCCGTTCACCAGGCGGACGGTGGAGAACGCGCGGGCGGGCATGGCGGATCAGGTGGTGACCACGAGCAAATCCGGGATGTTGTAGGTCGTGCCACCGAGGGTGATCTTCTTGTACGGCCAGTCCTCCGGCGGGGTGAGCGGCTCGGCCCCGTCTTTCGCCACCAGCACCGTGTCCACCACCGCCGCCGGCCCCAGCCGCGCCTGCCACACCAGCGGCTGCGTATCAACGAAGTGCTCGTCCACCCCCACCCGCCGCAGCTCGTCGGCCGCGAACCAGCCGGTGGCGTACCCCGGCGGGTTCAGCCGCCAGTCGTGCTCGAACGGGGTGCCCTTGAGCAGGCCGTGGCCGACGTCCACCGCCGTCGTCTGCGTCTGCTCCGGCCGGCTGACCGACCGGCAGATGACGGCCAGTTTGCACGCCAGATCAAACGCGGTGCGGAACTCGTCCGGCGGCGGGCCGAAGCTGACGGTGCGGCTGGCGGTGGCGTGCAGCCCGTTCCGCACGGCCGTCAGTTGTAGGGTGCAGGTGCGGTCGACGCGGGCGGCGGTGAACCCGGTGCGGCGGAGCGCCCGCCCGCGGTCGTCGGCGGTCACGCTCAGCGAATGCACGTCCGCCCCGCGGTGGACGGTGCGGTGCGCCAACTGGCCGGCGACCTCCTGCTCCGTGTCCCCGCGGTTCATCCCGCGTGCAGTCGCTTCCAGGGCGTGGGCCACGTCCTGCCCAAGTTCGGTTAGCCGCACGCGGTCGCACGGGTACACCGGCCGCAGCTCGTGCCGCAGCCGTTCGACCACCAGCGGCATGTTCGGGAACGGGCGGTCGGTGGCGATCTTCTTCCCGCTCACCAGATCGCCGAGCAGTTGCGGCCGGCCGGTCGCCCACTGCCACTCCTTGAGCATGAACCCCAGCCCGTCCAGTTCCTCGTCGAACAGCCGCTGGGTGTCCGCGTTGCTACACACCAGCCAGCGGGTGCGGCCGTTGGCGAACACCCCCGGCCGCTCGCCCTCGGCGAACAGCCCGCGGAGGTTCAGCCCGCCGGTGAACCAGTTCAGGTGCGCCGGCACGAGCAGGATCACCCCCTCGCACCCGACCTCGGCCAGCACCGCCGCCAGCACAGCCTGTTTGGCGTCGATGTCCGCCCGCCGCTGTTCGACCGTCGGCTCGCTCATCCGAAGTCCCCGTTCAGGTAGCGTTCGGCCAGGGCGAGGTAGCGGCGGCAGTTGGCCCGCGTCCGCTCGACCTCTTCATCGGTCACGGCCCGCACCACCTTGCCGGGCACGCCCATCACCAGGCTCCGCGGTGGGATGACGGTGTTCGGCGGCACCACCGCCCCGGCCGCAATGACGCACCCCTCGCCCACGTCCGTGCCGGCCAGCAGTTTCGCCCCGATGCCGACGAGCGCGTCCCGCCCCACCCGCCGGCCGTGCAGCACCGCCGCGTGCCCGGCCACCACCCCGGCCTCGATCACCTGCGGCACGTCGTAGTCGCAGTGGACGACGACGCCATCTTGCAGGTTCACGTTCTCGCCCAGCGAGATCGGCGCCACGTCGCCGCGGACCACCGCCGAGAACCACACGTTCACCCCGGCGGCGACGGTCACGTCGCCGACGAAGGTCGCGGTACAGGCAACCATCGCGCCGGACGGGTGGCGGGTGAACAGCGGGGCCATGATCGCTCACCTCCCACCCAGTGCGTTCTTCACCGCCGCTTTCCAGATTTCGTACCCGGCGGCGGACAGGTGCAACTCGTCCTTCACGAACAGTTCCGGCTTCGGCTTGCCGTCCGCCCCGAGCGCCGGCGTCACCACGTCGATCACGCCCACCGCCGTTTGGCTCGCCGCCCAGGCTTTCACCAAGGAGTTCGCCTTCGTCTGGACGTCGAACAGCTTCCACCGCTTCGGGCTGGGCTTGATCGCTACGAACAGTACACGGCAGTCGGGCAGGGGCTTGCGGACGGCGGTCACGAATGCGGCGAAGTCGTCCCGCACCTGCTCGGCGGTGCGGCCGTTGGCGGTGTCGTTGTCGCCGGCGTAAAAGACGATGGTCTTCGGCTTGTGTGGTGTCACCAGCCGCGGGACGAAGTGCGTGCAGTCGCGGACTTCCGACCCGCCGAACCCGACGTTCGCCGTCGGCAGGTCCGGAAACGCCTTCGCCGTGTCCCACAGGCGGATGCTGGAACTGCCGACGAACAGCACCCCGCCGACCGTCGGCGAGGCCTTCGCCAACCGCTTCTCGATCCCCCGCACCTCCTGCTCCCAGCGGACGAACCGCATCTCGGGCTGTTGGAGGGTCGCGCTGACGGCGACGACCACGGCGACGGAGATGAACATGGGGCGGTCCGGGTTAAGGGTGGAAGCGCGTGGAGCGGAACAGGCTAATCGGGTGGTTCGTCGTGCCGGTCAGGGCGAGGTCGGCGAGGATTTCCCCGACCACCGGGCTGAACTTGAACCCGTGCCCGCTGAACCCGCACGCCACGCTCACCCGCGGGTGGTGCGGGTGGTGGTCGATGACGAAATGCCGGTCCGGGCTGAGCGTGTACATGCACACTTCGCTCCGCACGGGGCGGCTGGCGGCGGACGGCAGGTAGTCACGAAGGAACGCGACGGCCGAATCGGAGTCGGTATCGGACACATCCCAACTCACCGCGTCCGGCGACATCAACTCCGGTGCCGCGTAGTGCCCGGCCAGTTTCAGCCCCTGCCCGGCGAGGGACGGCAGGCCGTAGAACGCACCAGCCGGGGTGTCGGCGATGAAGACGGGGAAGCGGTCCGGCCCGAACGCTGCGATGTCGGCCGGCGTGAACCAGTGCTGCACCTGTCGCATCACCCGCAGCGGCACGCCCAGGTCGGCGAGCAGGGCGGTGGCCCACGCCCCGGCCGTCACCACCAGATGAGCGGCGGTGTAAGTGCCGCGGGCCGTGGTCACCTCGACGTGGGTCGGGTGGCTGGCCCAACTCACCGCCGGCTCCTCGGCCCGCAGGTCGGCCCGGCCGGTCGCCGCGGCGGTGTCTAGGTGCGCCCGCACGCACTCCTCAACGAACAGTGCCCCGGCGGACTGCTCGAGTACGCCGGTCATGTCGGTCGGCATGTGAAACTGTGGGTAACGCCGACGCAGTTCGTTCGCCGACAATCGTTCCACGTCTAGCTGGTGTTCCGTCGCCGCCTGCTCCACCCCGCGAATCAGCTCGCTGTCCGGCGGGCCGAGGCTGAGGCAGGGCAAGGGGGTGAGCAAGTTCCGCCCGAGTTGTGCTTCCATCTCCGCCCACAGCGTGAACGACCGCCGCACGAGCGGGACGTAAGCCGGGTGTTCGTAGTACGCGGTGCGGATGATGCGGGTGTGACCGTGCGAACTGCCGCGGCGGTGGACGAGGGGGAACTGCTCCAGCCCGAGGACGCGGGCGCCGCGGGCGGCCAGGTGGTACGCCGCTGCCGACCCCATCCCGCCCAGCCCGAGGACGATCGCGTCGTAGGTCATGGTGCCCGCCCGCCGGTTTCACTCAGGGTAGCCGCTCGGCTCGCCGGTGGCCGGTTCCAATTTTTTGCGTGAGGATTGACCACACCCGGTGTAGGTATTACATTGAATAACCATCATCGTACATCGTGCGGGTGCGTTATGCGCAATTTGGACCGCGGGCCTCTGGCCCGCTTTTCCGAGTGCGGGCCAGAAGCCCGCGGTCCCAGGAAAGCGTTCACGCAGATCGAGTTGCTGGTGGTCATCTCCATCATCGCCATCCTGATCGGCCTGCTGCTCCCCGCCGTGCAGAAGGTGCGGGACTCGGCGGCACGGCTGAAGTGCCAGAACAACCTGAAGCAGATCGGGCTGGCCATGCACAACTACGAGAGCGCCTACGGCAAGCTGCCGCCGGGGTACACCTCCCGTGCCGCGGCGGTGAACGGCGACGGCCTCGGGCCGGGGTGGGGGTGGGCCGCCCACATCCTGCCGCAGATGGAACAGGAGAACCTGTTCCGCCAGATCAACCCGGACGTGGACATCCTGCACTCGATGCACGCGGCCGTCCGCGTCACCCCAATCCCCATGTATCGCTGCCCGTCCGACACCCCGCGGAACGGCGACACGTTCGAGGCGGTGGGCGAGTCCGGGCCGCTCGGCCGGGTGGCGTTCGCCAACTATGTGGCCGTCGGCGGCACGTTCGAGGTGACCGGTAACCCGGACGTGAACACCGGCCCGTTCCTGCGGAACAGCGGGTTCCGCATCGTGGACATTACCGACGGGTCGAGCAACACCCTGTTCGTCACCGAGCGGAAGTCGCTGCTGTCGCCCATGACCACCTGGGTGGGGGCGCTCACCGGGTCGCACAACCCGCCGCTCAACCCGGGGCTGGAGGACGAAGGCCCGCCGACGCTGATCCTCACCCAGACCGGCGAGGCGGCCGAGGCCCGCACCCCGAACAACCCGCTCGGCCACGTCGAGGACGCGAGCAGTAACCACACGGGCGGGGTGCTCGGCCTGTTCGGCGACGGGTCGGTGCGGTTCATCCGCAACTCGATCAGCCCGGTCACCTGGGTAGGCATGGGCACCCGCGCCGGCGGCGAAGTGCTCGGGGACTTCTAACCCATGCCCCTCGAGAGCAAACCGCTCGTCACTCCCGTTCGCGTCGCCGTCGCACTCGTCGCCATCATCGCCCTGTCGGTCGGCGGGTGGTGGTGGGCGTCCCGCGGGGACGAGATCGCCACCCTCCGTGGGCACACCGGGGTGGTGCGGGCGGTGGCGTTCAGCCCGGACGGTCAGCAACTCGCCTCCGCCGCCGACGACGGCACCGTGCGGTTGTGGGACGTGGCCGCCCGCCGGCAGGTCCGCACCTGGGACGCCCACACCGGCAAGGTGCGGGCGGTGGTGTTCGACCCGGCGGGGAAGTGGCTGGCGTCGGCCGGGTCGGACGGCAAGGTGAAGGTGTGGGCGCCGGACGCCGACACGCCCCTCGCCACCTGGGACGCCTCGCCGAAAGCGGTCGAGTGTCTGGCCGTCAGTTCGGACGGGGCGTACCTGGCCGCCGCCGGCGTGGACAAGAAGGTGTACGTATGGAGCGTGAAGGAGCGGGCCGCGGTGCGGGCGCTGGCCGGGCACGTCCACCACGTCCACGGGCTTTGCTTCAGCGGTGACGGAAAGCGACTGGCGTCGGGCAGCGAAGACGGCACCATCCACATCTGGGACTGGCAGGCGTCGGCGACGGTCAAGGTGCTGTCCACCGGGAAGCGGCACGTTCACGGGCTGTTTCGATCCGCCGACGGCAAGGAACTGGTGGCGTGCGTCGGCGGCAGCGGGCTACAACTGTGGGATTGGGCAACGCTCGCGCCGCGGGACGCGCACTTCCAGCAGGCCGGGCTGGCGATGGCCGGAGCGGTGACGCCTGACGGCCGCACCTTCGTCACGGTTCATGAAGATCTGGCCGTCCGCTTCTGGGATCAATCGGGCGGGGAGCAGTTGAAGACTTTCCGGGGCCACCGAGAACTGCCGCTGTGTGTGGCCGTCAGACCGGACGGGAAGTCGGTGGCGACGGGGGCGGTGGATTCAACTGTGAAACTGTGGGCCACCCCCGCCCGCTGAACTTGCCCCGCTGTTCGAAGGCCGGTAAGTTGAACCGTCGCAGGCCAAGTGGCGGAATGGCAGACGCACTCGACTCAAAATCGAGCGTGGCAACACGTGTGGGTTCGAGTCCCACCTTGGCCAATTCGACTGAAAAATACAGGGCTATTGACCGCACTTCGAAACGCGGGTTTATCCTGACTGTGCTCGTCCGCTGTCTGGCGAGACAATTCCAGACTTTCCTCGCCGGCGAGCCGCCCTCTCGGGCGGACGTTCGAGTTCGCCTCCGCTTCTCGTCCGGCCCGGCGGAGTCTTCCCATGGTCTCCGAATCGGTGTTCGAGGCCCGCGGGCTGACCAAGACGTATCGCATGGGGGAGGTGACGGTCCACGCCCTGCGGGGGGTCGATCTGGACTTGTACGCCGGCGAGTTCGTGGTGCTGCTCGGGCCGTCGGGCAGCGGCAAGTCGACCCTGCTCAACATCCTCGGCGGGCTGGACGCCCCGACCGCGGGCACCGTCCGCTACCGCGACCACGACCTGACCGCCGGCGACGAGTCCCGGCTCACCCGCTACCGCCGCGAGCACGTCGGGTTCGTGTTCCAGTTCTACAACCTGATCCCCAGCCTCACCGCCCGCGAGAACGTCGCCCTGGTGACGGAGATCGCCCGCGACCCGATGACGCCGGAGGAGGCGCTCGAGCTGGTCGGCCTGGCGGACCGCATGGACCACTTCCCGTCGCAACTGTCCGGCGGTGAACAACAGCGAGTGGCGATCGCCCGCGCCGTGGCCAAGCGGCCGGAGGTGCTGCTGTGCGACGAGCCGACCGGGGCGCTGGACGTGAAGACCGGGGTGCGGGTGCTGGAGGTGATCGAGAAGGTGAACCGCGACCTCGGCACCACCACGGCCGTCATCACCCACAACGCGGTGATCGCCGACCTGGCCGACCGGGTGGTGTCCCTCCGCGACGGCGGCATCGCCGGGGTGACGGTGAACGCCACCAAGGTGCCGGCCCGGGAGCTGAACTGGTGACGCCGTCCGCCCTGAACCGGAAGCTGCTCCGCGACCTCCGCGGCCAGTGGGGGCAGGCGGCAGCCATCGCCCTGGTGCTGGCGTGCGGGGTGGCGGCGTTCGTCATGGCGGTGAACACGCTGGGGTCACTCCGCCGCACCCAGCAGGCGTACTACGAGCGGTACCGGTTCGCCCACGTGTTCGCCCACCTGAAGCGGGCCCCCGACGCGGTCGCCGCCCGGGTGGAAGGCCTCCCCGGGGTGGCTCAGGTGCAGACGCGGATCGTCATGCCGGCCACCCTGGACGTGCCGGGGATGGTCGAACCGGCGACCGCCCGACTCGTCTCCATCCCGGACCGACCGGCCCCGATGCTGAACGGTTTGTTCCTGCGGAAAGGGCGGTACATCGAGGCCGGGAGCCGCGGCGAGGTGCTGGTCAGCGAGGGGTTCGCCCACGCCCACCGGCTCGAACCCGGCGGCACCGTCACCGCCATCCTGAACGGCCGTAAGCAGACGCTCCGAATCGTCGGCGTGGCCCTGTCGCCGGAGTACGTGTACTCGCTCGGGCCGGGGCAAATCCTGCCCGACGACCGGCGGTTCGCCGTGCTCTGGATGGGGCACACCGACGCGGCCGGGGTGTTCGACATGAAGGGGGCGTTCAACGACCTGACGCTGACCCTCACCCCGCGGGCGTCCGAGGCGGAGGTGATCCGCCGACTGGACGACCTGACGGCCCGGTACGGCGGGCTGGGGGCGTACGGCCGGTCGGAGCAGCAGTCCCACGAGTTCCTGGACAACGAGCTGAACGAGCTGCGGGGCATGGCCCTGGTGGTGCCGAGCATCTTCCTCGGGGTGGCGGCGTTCCTGCTGAACGTGGTGGTCAGCCGCACCGTCGGCACCCAGCGGGAGCAGATCGCCGCGCTCAAGGCGTTCGGGTACACCCGGTGGGAAATCACCCGGCACTACCTGAAGTTCGTGGGGGTGATCGTGCTGGCGGGGGTGGCGGCCGGCGTGGTCGCCGGGGCGTGGCTCGGGCGGGGGATGACCGAACTGTACACGCAGTTCTTCCGCTTCCCGGTGTTCGACTTCACCCTCGACCCGGCGGTGGTACTTCTGGCCGTCGGTCTGTCCGGCGGGGCGGCCGTGGTGGGTACGCTCGCCGCCGTGCGGCGGGCGGCCGCCCTCCCGCCTGCCGAGGCCATGAAGCCGGAACCGCCCGCCACCTACTCCCGCACGCTGGTCGAGCGGCTCGGCCTGCACCGCATCTTGTCCCCGGCCATGCGAATGCTGGTGCGGCACGTCGAGCGGCGGAAGGTGAAGACGGCGCTCACCACCGTCGGCATCGCCCTGGCCGTGGCGGTCGTCATCCTCGGCTCGTTCGGCAAGGACGCCATCGACCACGTGATGGACGCCCAGTTCGCCGTCGCCCAGCGGCAGGACGTGACCGTCGGGTTCGTCGAGCCGGCCTCGCCCGCCGCCCTGTACGAACTCGCACACCTGCCGGGTGTCACCCGCGTCGAGCCGGTCCGCGGGGTGGCGGTGCGGCTGCGGTCGGCCCACCGCTCGCGGCGGGTCGGGCTGACCGGCGTGCCGGCGGGGGCGTCGCTCGCCCGGGTGATGGACGTCCACACCCGCCCGGTGGCGGTACCGGCCGACGGGCTGGTGCTGTCGAAGAAGTTGGCCGAACTGCTGGCGGTGCGGCCGGGCGACCCGCTCGAGGTCGAGGTGCTGGAGG
>CANJKY010000013.1 GCA_947474875.1 Gemmataceae bacterium | reverse complement strand
TCGCGGCGGAGGTCGAGCACCAGCCCGTCCAGCTTGTCCGGCGGCACGCGGACGGCGACCGACCCCTTCACCTTGCCGTTCGGCAGCTTCTCGCTGTTCACGGTGGACACGAACGCCCCGTCGATGGCCGTCACCAGCTTCGTCACGGTGGCGACGGCCGAGTCGAACGACTCGATCTCGAACTCGATGTCGCCGGAGCGGAGGATGACCTTCCGCTGGCCGACGGCGGCGGGCGGGACGGGCTCGGCCGGCTGAACTGTGGAACTCGTTGCCGGCGAGTACGCAGTCGTCCCGCGGACAACCCTCGCTTTCGTTTCCGTCACCGGGACGCCGGCCGTCACACCCTTGCCGCTCAGCAGGACCGTGTCTTCCGCCGACTTGTTGGCGGGGAGGTCGGAACTGGCGGCCGAACCGCTCGGCGTCACGCCGAACGATTCGGCCTTCTGCTTGAGCCTGACCGCGTCATCGAGTGTCACCTTATCCTTGTCTCCGCCGGCCTCGCGGTAGCGGTGCGCATCAGGGGTGAAGCCGTACCCGAGTGAGAGCGTATTCTCCTTCCCCTTCTCCGTGGATTTGGCCGCGTACATCTTGTCCTTGATGCTCTGATCCAGAGCTGCGTGTTCGGAAGACTTGCGGTCCCATGTCGCCCCGCCGTCCGGGATCGATCCGTTGCTGCCGAACAATCCAGCAGTGCCCGCCGCGACCTGCCCGCCCGTCGGCTGCGGGAGGCTGAGCGTGACCGTCCCGTTGCTGGCCTTCCACCGGCCTTCCTCGCCGAACTTGGATCGGGCGAGGTCATGCCCCCGGAGCGGTGAATTGAGGTCGTTGCCTCCGCCGAGCATCTTCCCGGAATACACGCCGTCCTGATCCGCCCCGGCGGTGATGAATCCGTCCGGGAACCCGTCGCGGAGCTGCGGCAGTTCGCTTCTGCCGTTCGAAATGGCTTCCTTCCTCTTGCCGAGAGCGGTGAGTTCGCCGGAGGACTTCGCAGACATTCCCAATTCCGCGTCCATCGAATCAGTCGTATCGAACACCTGCATTCCGAGATAATCCGATGCTGCCCGAGCGATCTTTCGCCCGTCCGCCTCCCACGGCAGCGGCAGGCCGCCGTCGAGTTGCGACGCCACCGCCGCCCCGATCGCTCCCAGCCCGACGGACGCGGCCACGCCCCACGCCAGCGGGTACCGCCGCCAGCCGAGCTTCCGCTTCGGCGTCGTCTCCGCCCGCAGCGAGCGGACGAGCCGGTCTTCCAGGCCGGGGTCCGGCCGGGCGGACGCGAACAGGGCGGTCAAGGCGGCGTCGAGCGGCTCGCCGGCCAGCGGGTCCGGGGTGTCGGTGGGGTCGGACATGGGGGAATCCTGATCGTGCATTTCGGTTTTCCCCCTCTCCCCTTGAGGGAGAGGGCAAGCTCGGCGCCAGCCGAGCGCGGGAGAGGGGTTCTTCCGCAACTACCCCTCTCCCCGCCCGCTGCTTCGCAGCCGGCGACCCTCTCCCTCAAGGGGAGAGGGTGTCAAACGCTGGCTCACGCTTCCGGCTCGCCGAGTTCCGGCGGCAGCCGCTCTTTCAGCATCTTCAGCCCGCGGCTGAGCAGCCCCCGCAGCGAGCCGTTCGTTAATCCCAACTGGGCGCTGATCGTCTCGTAGTCCGCCCCGGTCAGGTATCGCAGGGCCAGCGGCTCGCGGTGTTCGGCCGGCAGGCTTCGCAGCGCCGCCAGCACCTTCTCGCGGGCCTCGGCCGTCTGCGGGGCCACGTCCGCCGGTGGTGAGGTGCGTTCCGGCTCGTTCGCCGGCGGGGTCCGCTTCTTGCGGCCGTCACGCTTGGCCGCGTCGAGCAGCACGCTGTGGGCGATGGCGAGCAGCCACGGGCGGAACCCGCCCGGCTCCCGCAGCCGGTGGACGGACCGGTACGCCAGCAGGAACGTCTCCTGCGTCAGGTCTTCGGCCCGGTGCCGGTCGCCGGTTTCGAGGAGCAGACGGGCGAACACCAGCCGGCCGGTGCGGCGGACCAGTTCCTCGAACGCGGCCCGGTCGCCGGACCGGGCGCGGGCGGCGAGCGGGGAGTCGGGGTCGTCGGGGGTCATGGCGTCCTCACACCAGACCAGACGACGGGGCGGGCGGAATCGCGCGCGGAAATGGGAAAGTCACTCGGGCGGCTGCACCAGTTCGCGGATCGGCTCCGGGCACACCTCCCACGTCGCCCGGTACGTCGCCTCCAGTGGCACGGGGACGTACAGGTCGCGTTCGAGGTACAGCGGCATGTCCGGCATCACGTCGCCGACCGCCACCGGTTCGATGTGGGCGGTGAACTCGTCGCCGCTTTGGTACCCGACCAGGGTGAGCGGCTTACCCGGGGGCAGTTCGAACGGCTCGTCGGCGAACTCGTCCCAGATGGCCTTGTGGATGCCCTGCGGGTCACGGTCTGATGGCGGGAACAGGTCCACGATCAGCAGGTGGATGCCGTTTCGCAGGAACGCCGCCGCCTTCTCCACGAACGACCGCAGCGAGTTCCGGCTGTCCTTGTTCCCGGGCGACACGATCTCGATCACCGCCACCACCTCGCCGAGCGGGTGGCGGATGCTGATGCGGTTGGCCTTGCGGGCGTACCGGGCGGCGTCCGAAGGGGTGCGGGCGGTGATTTTGGTCTGCGGCGGGGTCATCGTGGCGACCGGGCCGGCCGGCTTCGCATGCCCCCGTTTCTTCATCTCCACCGCGATCACATCCGGCTCCGGCCCGTCCACCTTCTGCTCGACCAGGGCGTAGTAGCCCTTCGGCATGATGCGGTTCAGGGCGTTGCGAATCTCGATGCTCCACGCCTGGTGAAAGTCGTGGAACAACCCGGATTGCACGCGGGTCCAGTCGTGGATCGGCATGGCGGTCCCTCCTGCCGGGATTGTACCCGACCGTTCGAGTGGAGGGCGATCGCAGTTCAATCCTCCAGTTTCCCGCTCTTCTGGATGGCCCGGAACAGGCGGTAGCCGAGGACGACGCTGACGAAGCAGCCGAGGGCGCCGAACACCGACACCTCCTGGATGAGCGGCGGGGCCTTCGCCGCCCACAGCAACGATGACCCGACGAACAGCGAGCTGACGATCAGCCCGAACACCAGCCGGTTGACCGACGGTTCCAGGTGCTGGTGCTGGAGTTGCACGGCGAACCGCTGCTCGCGGGCGAACCGCATCAGGTCGCGGATCAGCCGCGGCACCCCGCCCGCCACCTCCTCCCACTCCCGCATGTTGGCAGCCAGCCGGGTCAGCGCCCGCCGCGGGGACATCCGCCGGCGGGTGAACTGGGTGCGGTACTCCTCCAGCACCGTCGTCAGGTTGAACTGCGGGTCGAGCAACCGGCCGGTGCCCTCCAGCATGACCAGCACCTTGAGCATGAGCGACACCGCCGGCGGCAGGAGGATGTGGTACCGCCGCACCGCCTCGGTCAGCTCGTCCAGCGCGGCGGTCAGGCGGAACTGGTCGAGCGGCATGCCCCAGTAGAACGCCAACTGGTCGGCCACCTCGGACTGCAATCCGGCGGTGTCCAGGTCCGGCGGCACATGTCCGACCTGGAGTACCAGGTCGGTGAGCGCGGCGGCGTCCTTCGCCATCACCGCCGCCATCCCCCGTTCGATGTGCCCCCGCAGGGTGTCGTCCACCCGCCCGACCATGCCGCCGTCGAGCAGGCCGAGCACCCCGTCCGGCAGCACCAGCACGTTGCCGGGGTGCGGGTCGGCGTGGAAGAACCCGTCGCGGAAGATCATGTCCAGGAACACGCGGGCGCCGCGGCGAGCCAGCTCCGGGCCGTCGCAGCCGGCGAGTGCGGGTCCGCCGCGGGACGACAGCGGGGTGCCGTCCAGGAAGTCCATCGTCAGCACTCGCGCGGACGACAGCTCCGGCACCGGTTGGGGGAACCGCACGCACGGCTCGTCGGCGAAGTTGCGGGTGAAGATCTGCAGGTGCCGCAGTTCGCGGCGGAAGTCCAGTTCGCGGACGAGCACCTTGCCGAACTCGGCCACCACCGCCGTCGGCCGGTAGGCTCGTACGTCCGGCAGGTACTTCTCGGCCAGGTCCGCCAGCACCGCCAGGATGGACAGGTCGGTCTGCACCTTCGGCTCGATGCCCGGGTGCTGCACCTTCACCGCCACCGGGCGGCCGTCGGCCAGGATGGCGCGGTGGACCTGGCCGATGGACGCACTCGCCAGCGGCAGCGGGTCGAACTCGGCGAACAGGTCAGCCAGCGGTTTCCTCAGCTCGGCCTCGATCGTCGCCTTCGTCACCTCGAACGGGTCGGCGGGGGCGTTGCTCTGCAGGTGGGTGAGTTCGTCCGCCAGCGCCAGCCCGACCAGGTCGCGGCGGGTGCTGAGCATCTGCCCGAGTTTGATGAACGTGGTGCCCAGGTCGGTGAGGGCCAGACGGACGCGGGCCTCGTGGGTGAGTTCGGCGAGCGGGCGGATGGGGGTGCGGCGGACGATGCGGCGGACGAACCCGGAGTCGAGCGACTCCAGCCAGTCGGCCAGCCCGTACTTGGCCAGGGTGACGGCGATCTCGACCAGCCGGTTCCAGTTGCGGGCCAGCTGCGGCACGCGGGCGAGGTTGACGGGCATGGGAGCAGTGGCCGGTGGTCAGTGACCAGTAAAAGACAAAAACCAGGGGCGAAGGCCGATCCCCCGCAAACCCTGGTTTCTTCTTACTGGACACCGGCTACTACCGTCACAACCCCCGGCTGCCGCCGCCGCGGTCGAACCGCTTGTTCGAGTCGAACAGGCCGGCGAACAGCGGGTCGGTCAGGTAGTTCGCCCGGCGGTGGCGGCTGAGGCCGGTGTCGGCGAACGACACCGCCATCTCCCCCGGCGGCATGGTCGGCAACTCCAGTGCGTCCTCGCCCAGCACCTCCACCCAGGCGGTGCGGGCGGTGCCGTGCCGGGGCAGGCCGAACGCCTGCATGGCGGCCGAGTTGGACACCATCGTGGTCCAGTCGTTCGGGTACAGTTGCCGCAACTGGCCCAAGTCTTGCCAGAACGTCCAGCACTGTAGGCCGTACCCGCGGAGCAGGGTCATGGCCGTCCTCAGCAGCGGCATCTGCCCGAGCTGCGCCGCCTCGTCCACGATGAACAGCGTCCGCAGGTCGGGCAGGCGGGTCCGCCGCAGCACCGCCGTCAGCAGCGTCGCCACCCACGCCCGCAGCACCGCCCGGTGGCTCTCCAGCTTCTCCGGCGGGATGACCAGGTACACCGTCACCGGGTCGCCGGCGAGCAGGGCGTTCAGGTCGAACGTGGATTTGTCCATCGCCCGGGACACCACCTCGCTGCCCAGGCACTTCATGTACGTGCAGGCGGTGGTGCGGATGCACGGTCGGGTCTTGTCCGCCGGGGCGGACAGGTACGCCACGAACTCGTCGCGGGCGAGCGGGTTCTTCACGTCCCCCTTGTCCAGCCAGGTGGCGATGGTGTAGTCCAGGTCGTCCATGTACAGCATCTTGCGGAGGGCGTTCGGCGTCCGCTCGTCCGCCTTGCCGGTGGTCGCCAGGTGGGCGATCAGCCCGGCGGTCAGCCCCTTGCCGGTGTCGTCCCAGTACCGGTCGGTGCTGAAGTTGTGGTCCACGCTGAACTGCGCCGCCAGCATCTCGGCGTCCGACTCCGGGTCGGCGTTCGGCAGCTTGAACAGGTCGAACGGGTTGAGCGCGTCCGCCGGGTGGGATTTGTCCGACACCTGGCCGAACGGGTCGAGGACGACCACCTTGTGCCCCATCTCGCGGCGGCGGCGGGCGGTCACTTGGGTGAGTTCGCCCTTGATGTCGATGGCGATGACCGACCCGGGGTACGTGAGCAGGTTGGGCACGATCACCCCGACACCCTTGCCCGCGCCGGTCGGGGCGATGGTCATCAGGTGGCCGTCTCCCTGGTACAGCAGCGGGTCTGTTCCGGATTCGCCCGGGCCGTCGGCGTGGACGGTGTGGAACCCCACCTTGCCGTGGTTGGCCGGCCCCTTCCAGCCGAGGAACAGCGCGCCGTGCGGCCAGTCGCTCGACGGGTGCTTGCCGCGGGGCTTCCGGCGACGGCGGGCGGGCTGTTCCGGGGTCGGCACGGGCATCGGGTCGGCCTCCTGGTGTCACCCCATGATACGCCAGCCCAGGTGTCGGCGCGGTTCGGAAATCCGGACACGAGACAAGAGGGGAGAGAAGAGAGACACGAGTGGGGTCAAGCTTGCTTCAGGAGCCACAGCTCGGGCTTCATCGTCATGGCGACGATCATCCGCAGCACTTCGTCGTACAGGGTGTGAACGGCGACCGCCGCTGGGCGTTCGAGGTAGCCGCATTTGACAGCGAATTGAATCCACGTCTGGGTCTCACCCGCTTCCCCTTCGGCGTCGGTCAGCTTGCTCAGGAAGTGCCCCTCGTACCGCCGCTTCCGCCACGCCTCGGCCAGGTTCGCACACACCGACCGAGACGGCCGCCGAATTTGATCCGTGAGCGAGTATCGTTCTTCCTTCGGGAACTGCTTGGACGCCTCGAACAGCCGCATGGCCGCGTCGAACGCCTTCTTGTACACGTCCAGGTCGAAGTGCGTCTGCACCTTCTTCTTTACGCTCATGGCGGGCCTCCGGGGTGGAGGCCCGAGTATCTCTCATCTCACCTTTCTTGTCTCGTGTCTCTCACCTCTCGTCTTTCTTCTCGCCCCCGCGCGGGGGCAGCCACGCCCGCACGTCCACGCCGGTCATCCCCGCCCGGCGGGCGGCCTCCAGGCCGATGTCCGTGTCCTCGAACACCACGCACCGGGCCAGGTCCGGCACGTTTAGCCGCCGGGCCGCCTCCAGGAACACGTCCGGCTCCGGCTTGTGCCGCGGGGTGTCCTCGGCGCACACCATCGCGTCGAACCAGTCCGTCACCCCGATGAACGCGACCGTGCGGGCGATCACGTCCCGGTACCCGCCGCTGGCCACCGCCATCGGCAGCACCCCGCGGTAGCGGGCGGCGACGTCCACCACCGGCCGTATCGGGGTGACGTCGGTCAGCATCTCCAGGAAGTGCTCCTCCTTCGCCACCGTCAACCCTTCCACCTGGGTGTCGGTGAGGGGCACGCCGGTTTCCGCGCTCAGGATGCGGATGATCTTGGCCGTGGGGATGCCGCCGAGCTGGTAGAACCGCTCCTCGCCGAACGGGATGCCGACCGACCCGAGGATCCGCTGCCACGCGCGGAAGTGGACGGGCATGGTGTCGGCCAGGGTGCCGTCGCAGTCGAAGATGAGGGCGGCGGTGTCGGCCGGGGCGGTCCAGGTCGTCATGCATGGTCTCGGTGGCGGAGAGGCGGGGGAAGGGTACGACCGGCCGGCGGTGACAGCAACCCGGCCAGTGCGGTAAGATGTCCCGGCACACCGGAGGGGACGACATGAGTACGGCGGTGGCGGACAAGAAGCGGGTGTGGACGACGGAGGAACTCCTGGCGCTGCCGGACGACGGCGTCGAGCGGTGGCTCATCCGCGGGCGGCTCATCGAGAAGCACCCGAACGAGGAGTGTTCCGACATGACCCGACGGAACCGGTTCCACAGCGTGACGGAAGGGCGGGTGACGACCGCTCTCGGGTTGTGGCTCCAGACCCAACCGCTCCCTCGCGGCGAGGTGGTGTGCGGGGAAGTCGGGTTCGTCCTGAGCCACGATCCGGATACCACCGTCGGCATCGATGTGGCGGTCATCACCGCGGCGATGGCGGACGCGAACCCGGACGACACCACCCTGTACGACGGACATCCGGTGTTGGCGGTCGAAATCCTCTCCCCGTATGACACCCAGGACGAGGTGATGGACAAGGTGGACGACTACCTCGCGTCCGGAACCCCGTTGGTGTGGGTGGTCGAGCCGCGGCATCGCACCGTCACCGTGTACCGCCCGGACGCCGAACCGGCGCTGTTCAACCGTACTCAGACGCTCACCGCCGAGCCGCACCTGCCCGGCTTCTCCGTCCCGGTCGCCGACCTGTTCCGCTAAACTACCCCCATGTGGCCGAACCGCGAACACACCGACGACATGCTGGCGCAGGCGAAGGCCGGCGAGGCCGGGGCCGTGGACCGGCTACTGGGCGAGTTCCGCGAGCCGCTCCGTCGTGTCATCGGCCTGCGGCTGGACCCGGTCCTCGCCCGCCGGGTGGATGCGTCCGACATCGTACAGGACGTGCTCATCGAGGCGACCCAGCGGCTGAAGGAGTACCTGAAGGCGCCGACCATGCCGTTCGCCCTGTGGCTGCGGCACCTGGCCCAGGACCGCATCATCGACACCCACCGCCGGCACCGGCTGGCCCAGCGGCGGAGCGTGGACAAGGAGCAGCCGATCGCCAAACCGGCGTGGGCGTCGGACGAGTCGTCGGTCGGGCTGGTGGCGCAGTTGATCGACGCCGAGAAGACGCCGGCGACCGCGGCTATCCAGCAGGAACTGGCCCGGCGGCTGGGCGAGGCGGTGGACCAACTGAGCGGCGACGACCGCGAGATCATCCTCATGCGGCACGCCGAGCAAATGTCCAACCAGGACGTGGCGGACGCGCTCGGGCTGACCGAGGCGGCGGCCAGTATGCGGTACCTGCGGGCGCTGCGGCGGCTGCGGACGGTGCTGGTGCCGGATGGCGCTGCGAAATCGGAAGGGTAGCGGATCACCTCATGCCCCGCGCGTTCCTCACTGCTCGGTGGTGCAACCTCATCCTGGCGAACTACCCGGTGCCGGACGACCTCCTCCTGCCGCTCCTGCCGCCGGGGGTGGAACTCGACCGCTGGAACGGGTCGGCGTTCGTCAGCCTCGTCGGGTTCCAGTTCCTCGACACCAAGGTGGCCGGCGTCGGCTGGCCGACGTTCCGCCACTTCCCCGAGTGGAACCTGCGGTTCTACGTGCGGCACCGGCGGCGGCGGGGGGTGTGCTTCGTCCGCGAGTTCGTCCCACAGCGGTTCGTCGCGTGGGTGGCCCGCACGATTTACAACGAGCCGTACCACGCCGCCCGCATGTCGATGAACATCGACGACAAGCCCGACTCGCTTACCGCGGCGTACACCGTGGAGTTCGGCGGGAAGGTGCATTCGCTGACCGCCACCGGGGCGAAGCCGGCGGTGAGGCCGGGGCCGGACAGCGTCGAACACTTCTTCAAGGAACACAGTTGGGGGTACGGCCGCACCCGCCGCGGGAAGTTGCTGCGGTACGAGGTGAACCACCCGGAGTGGGACGTATATCCGGTGACGGATTTCAAGGCCGACGTGGATTGGGGCAAGCTGTACGGCCCGGCGTGGGACGCGATGACCGGCCGCGCCCCGGCGTCGGTGGTGCTGGCCGTCGGCTCGGCGGTGAGCGTGTTCCCGCACGGGACGCTATAACACCCCCGAAAGCCGACGGACGGCCGTCCGTCGGCTTTCGGCGGAGCCTGCCATGTCGTGGGACTACAAGAAAGCCGGGCTGGACCTGGAGAAGTACGCCGAGACCATGTCCGGCATCCAGCCGCTGCTCGCCCGCACCTGGACGGCCGGCGTCCTTCCACCGCCGTTCCCGCCCCGAAAAGGGGGCAAGGGGTCGGGCGGGTTCGCCAGCCTGTTCGACCTGAACCCGGGTGGCAAGTACAAGCACCCCCTGCTCGTCACCTGCACCGACGGCGTCGGGTCGAAGCTGAAGATCGCCACGGCGATGCACAAGTTCGACACCGTCGGCATCGACCTGGTCGCCATGTCGGTGAACGACCTGATCTGCACCGGCGGGGAGCCGCTGGTGTTCCTCGACTACCTGGCGATGCCGGCCGACGACCCGGAGCGGACGAAGCAGTTGGTGAAAGGGATCAGCGACGGGTGCGTGCAGGCCGGGTGCGCGCTGGTCGGCGGGGAGACGGCCATCCTGCCCGACTTCTACGCCGAGGACGATTTCGACCTGGCCGGGTTCGCCGCCGGGGTGGTGGAACGCGATTCGGCCATCGACGGGAAGCACATCCGCGCCGGTGACGTACTGGTCGGCGTCGCCAGCAGCGGCGTCCACTCGAACGGGTACAGCCTGGTGCGGAAGGTGGTGTTCGAGTCGGCCCGGCTGAGCGTCCACGACAAAGTGGCGGACCTGGGCGGCTGCATCGGCGACGCCCTGCTCGCCCCAACGCAGATCTACGTGAAGCCAATCCGCAAGCTGCTCGACGCCGTGCAGACGCCGGAGTTCGCGATCAGCGGGCTGGCGAACATCACCGGCGGGGGCGTGCCGGACAACGTCGCCCGCATCCTGCCGCCGGGCTGCCGGGCGGTCGTCCGCCGCGGCTCGTGGCCGGTCCCGCCGGTGTTCACCTGGCTGCAAAGGCTGGGCAACGTGGCCCAGGCGGAGATGGACCGGGTGTTCAACGGCGGGGTCGGGTTCGTGGTCATCTGCCGGCCGACGGCGGCGGACGCGGTGGTGCGGACGCTGACCGCCGACGGGCTGGCGGCGTGGCCGATCGGCGAGATCACGGCCGGCGAACCGGGCGTCGAGATCGTCTGACCATGCCGCACACCATCCTCGGGCTGGACATCGGCGGGGCGAACCTGAAGGCGGCCACACCGGACAAGCGGGCGGTGGCGGTGCCGTTCCCGCTGTGGAAGCACCCGGAGAAGCTGCCGGCCGCTCTCGGCGAACTGATCTCCCAGTTCGGCGATGTGAACGAGTTCGCCGTGACCATGACCGGCGAACTGTGCGACTGCTTCGAGACGAAGCGGCAGGGCGTCGAGGCGATCGTCACGGCGGTGATGAACGCCGCCCACTGCTGGCCGGTGCGGGTGTGGGGCACCGACGGCACGTTCCACACCACCGCCGAGGCGAAGGAGCGGTGGGAGACGGTGGCGGCGGCCAACTGGCACGCGCTCGCCACCTACGTCGGCGGGTTCAACCGCCAGGGCGTGACCCTGCTCCTCGACATCGGCAGCACCACCGCCGACCTGATCCCGATCCTCGACGGCCAGCCGTGGAGCGAGGGCAGCACCGACACCGCCCGGCTGCGAAACGGCGAACTGATCTACACCGGGGTGAAGCGGACGCCGCTGTGTGCCCTGCTGCCGGCCGGCGAAACCGCGGCCGAGCTCTTCGCCACCGTCCGCGACGCTTACCTGCTGCTCGGCCGGGTACCCGAAGACCCGATCGACACCGACACTGCCGACGGCCGCCCGGCCACCCGCCACTTCGCCCACGCCCGGATTGCGCGGATGATCGGCGGCGACGGCACGACGGTGCCGGAAGAGGAAACGGTGCGTCTGGCGACGCTGGCCACCGACTGTCAGAATCAGCTCCTGCGGCCCGTGGCGGAACGCCTCACCCGCCGACTACTCGGCCTACTTCGTGAGTCAATCGGCACACGGCGGCTGGCGGTCGTGTCCGGGTCGGGTGAGTTCCTGGCACGCGACGTGATCCGGCCGGTGAACGCGAACTACGAAGAAATC
Organism: Gemmataceae bacterium; assembly: GCA_947474875.1. Classification (GTDB taxonomy): domain Bacteria; phylum Planctomycetota; class Planctomycetia; order Gemmatales; family Gemmataceae; genus JALHQU01. The sequence goes on along the minus strand of CANJKY010000013.1, from coordinate 2,941 downwards.
ATGTCCCTCACCGACCGGCTCGGGCCGGCGGTGGCGGAATGTGCGCCGGCATATGCCGTGGCAGTTCTAGCCCAGGAGCGCCCGCTGTGATTGTGGCGAAGGTGGGCGGCAGCCTGTACGACGACCCGCGGCTCGGCCCGGCGCTGCGGCAGTGGGTGGGCGAGCAGCCGGAACAGGTGCTGCTGGCGCCCGGCGGCGGCGAGTTCGCCGACGCGGTGCGGAAACTGGATGCGACCCACGGGCTGGGTGAGGAGGCGGCCCACTGGGTGGCGATCGCTTCTCTGTCCGCCGCGGGTGAATTCCTTCGTCGGATCGCGCCGGGCGTGGAAGTCCTCGACCCGTTCGCCTTTTTCACCCGCCACGACCTCACCCCGCACACCTGGGCCGTCACCAGCGACTCGCTCGCCTTGGCTACAGCCATCCACCTGAAGGCGTCCAAACTGGTACTACTCAAGTCGGCCGATTTGCCCCCGGGCATGTTGTGGGCCGAGGCGGCCTCGTCCGGGTTCGTGGATACCCACTTCCCCCGCCTGGCGGCTGGCACATCAGTCCCGATCACGGCGGTGAACTTCCGGCGGTGGGCGGATTTCCATTTCCCCGCTGGCGGGCGATGAGTTACCCTGGCGGTATGACCACCCCACCCTTCGACCCGACCCGTGCGGCCGAGTTGTATCGGCTGTTCGCGAAACCGGTCTACCGCCGGCTCCAATGCCGCTGCCCGTGGGCCGACCCCGAGTGGCTGGCCGATGCGGTGGTGGACGCCGTTCTCGCCCTCGCCGCCACCTCCGACGCCGTGAACGAGCGGATGGTGTGCGAATGCGCCTACGGGAAGGTGGGCACGCACCTGCGGTCGGAACAGCGGCGGCTGAATCGGGAGAAAAATGCCGGGTCGAGTGTCACAAAACCGGCGTCGGCGGCAGCTAGTGTGTTAGAGGAACTTGCCGTCCGGGAGCAACTGCGGCTGTACGAGGACCGCATCGCCCGAACACCGGCGGAACGGGAGTTGCTCGCCTTGTGGGCGGGTGCGGGCATTCACCCGGCGGCTGCGGCTGCGGCCATCGGGCTGTCGGAGGCAGAGGTGCGGAAGATGGCCGCCCGCCTCCGCAAGCGGCTGTCGCGGGAACGGGAGCTGGCCGCCACGGAGGCGTCATGATCGACGAACCTACCCCAGTTCCGCCGGCCCTGCTGCCGGACGCCGCCCTGCGGCGGTCGGCTTTCCGCCTGTCCGCCCGCGCCCCGCAGTTCGTCGGCTACTGGCTGGCCCGCCTCCGCGAGCGGGAGCGGCTGAGCGACGACGAACTCGCCCGTCGGCTGGGGGTGAGCGGCGGCCGACTGGACGAACTCGCACTGTGCCTGAGCCCGCGGGCCGGCCACTTCGACCGCGACCTGCACGCCGTCGCCGCCCGATTTAGCGTTGATCCGGCCGTGCTGGCGGCGGTCGTCCGCGGCGAGTCGCCGCCCACCCCGACCAGGGCGAACCCAGCCGCCAGCAACTCGCCCGCCTGACCCGCGTTGGTACACTTCCCCCATCACACCTCCCGGAGCGCCGCCATGCGCCGCCCGCTCGCTGTCGCGTTCGTTCTCGTCCTGAGTTCCCCCGCGTTTGCCGACGACTGGACCCCGCTGTTCAACGGCAAGAACCTGGACGGGTGGACGCCCAAGATCAAGGGGTGTGAACTGGGGGACAACTACAAGGACACGTTCCGGGTGGAGGACGGCATCCTGAAGGTGAGCTACGACAAGTACGACGACGGGTGGAAGAAGCGGTACGGGCACCTTTTCTACAAGGACCAGTTCAGCCACTACAAGCTGCGGGTGGAGTACCGGTTCGTGGGCGAGCAGATCAAGGGCGGCGAGGGGTGGGCGCTGCGGAACAGCGGGGCCATGATCCACTGCCAGGACCCGAAAACGATGGGCAAGGACCAGGACTTTCCGGTGAGCATCGAGGTGCAGTTCCTGGGCGGGAACGGGAAAGACAAGCGGCCGACGTGCAACCTGTGTACCCCCGGCACGAACGTGGTTTACAAGGACAAGCTGTACACCCCGCACACGCTGAACAGCAGCAGCAAGACGTTCCACGGGGACGGGTGGGTGACGGCCGAGGCGGAGGTGCACGGCGGCGGGGTGATCAGGCACTTCGTGAACGGCGAGCTGGTGCTGGAGTACGAGAAGCCGCAACTCGACCCGAAGGACGCGGACGCCAAGAAACTCATCAAGGATGAGAAGAACCTGATCATCGAGGGCGGGTGGATTTCACTCCAGAGCGAGAGCCACCCGGTCGAGTTCCGCAAGGTGGAGATCCAGGTGTTGAAAAAGTAGGGGATGGGGCCTGTAGGGTGGGTCCGTCACTTCTTACCCGGCGTCAACCGGAACGACTCCCAGAAGTGCTGCACGTCGATGGCGTCGAACGTGACCGACGCCCCGTCCACCCCCAGGTAGTACACCCGGCTGCCGGCCCGCACCACCCGCACCACCCGCTTGGCGGTGGCGTCCCCGGGCAACTGGAACTCGTAGTCCCGCGCCGGGGCGGTGCCCACCACCATCGGCTGCTCCCGCACCAGGGTCGCCCCGACCGCCGCCTCCACCGCCTGTCGCACGCGGGCGAACCACGCCTCGTCCGCCGCCCGCGGCGGCACGTCCCGCGGCGGCTCCCCGTGCGCGACCACGAACACGTCGATCGGCTTGGTCGGGTCGGCCACCCGCACCGCCGTCAGGTTCCAGTCGGGGAGCGGGCTGGCGGCCGCCGCCGGCGGGCCCGGCAGTTTCACCCGGAACGTGCGGTCGTCCGGCTTGTACTCCTGCCAGTTCTGCCGCCCGCGGGGGAACACCGCCCGCACCCCCTCCAGCCACCCCGGCTGGGCGAAGTACAGCACCCCGGCCGCCAGGTACGCCAGCGCCACCAGCGCCACCAGCGCTCGCACCCGCACCGCGGCCGACCACC
>CANJKY010000012.1 GCA_947474875.1 Gemmataceae bacterium | reverse complement strand
GTCCCGCTCCTCCTGCTGCTCGCCGCCGTCGGGTGCTCGTGGGCGAAGAAGCCCTACGCCGACGACCCGCTGGTGCAGGGCAAGCGGGCGGTGGTCGGCAACCCGGTGCAGTGCGCCCCGGTCGAGGACTGGGACCGCCCGTGCCCCCCGCCCCCGCCGCCCGACGGGAAGTAGACTCTTCAGCATAACCGTCAAACTCACCGCCCGGCCGACCGCTACGACCCCATCCGTCCTTGCACTTTACCCAGACTGTCACGTACCCTGATGGCATACCGCCGACCGCACGCTGCCGCCGGCGGTCCGTTCGCCTCAGGGTCGATCCATGATCCGCATCGCCGGTCTTGCTCTCCTCCTGACGGCATCCGCTGGGTTGGCCCAGCCGGTGTCGTCCCCGCCCGCGTCCGCCCCGGACGTGCCGGAGAAGAAGTTCCCGGACTTCGCTACCGTGGTGAAGGGCGCCAAGGTGTACGACGGGCTGTTCACCCTGCACCACAAGGACGAGAGCCTGTTCGCCGAAATCCAGCCGTTCCAGTTCGACAAGCCGTACCTCATGCCCGTCGCCATCGCCAAGGGTGCGGGCGTCGGCGGCACCACCCTGAACAACGACGACCAGTGGGTGATCGCGTTCCGCAAGGTGGGCGACCGGGTGTTCGTGGTGCGGAAGAACGTGCGGTTCACGGCCAAGTCGGGCAGTCCGGAGGCGAGGGCGCTGGACACCACCTACTCGGACAGCATCCTGGCCAGCCTGCCCATCCGTGCCATCAACCCGATGAAGGCGAGCGTGGTGGTGGACCTGAGCCAACTGTTCTTCACCGACTTCGCCGACCTGCGGGCCGGGGTCATCGACCGCGACCGCACCACCTGGCACAAGATCAAGGCGTTCAAGAAGAACGTCGAGCTGGAGGTGGCAGCCACCCTGGTCGGGGCGAACACCCGGCGGGTGGGGATGAGCGGCGGGAACGAGGTGATCGACCGCCGCGGGGCGACGGTGGTGATCCACTACGGGCTGGTGGAACTGCCCGACCCGATGTACCAGCCGCGGAAGGCGGACGACCGGGTGGGCCACTTCACCACCGTGGTGAAGGACTTCTCGAAGGACGGCGGGGACACCCCGTTCGTGCGGTACGTCAACCGCTGGCGGCTGGAGCGGGCGGACGGCAGCCCGTGGAAGGAGGGGGCGAAGCTGGTGCCGCCGAAGAAGAAGATCGTGTACTGGATCGAGAACAGCGTGCCGGACGAGTACCGGGCGGCGGTGCGAGAGGGCATCCTGGAGTGGAACAAGGCGTTCGAGAAGGTCGGGTTCCGCGACGCCATCGAGGTGCGGCAGCAGGAGGGCGAGGACTTCGACCCGGAGGACATCACCTACGCCACCTTCCGCTGGATCACCAGTGAGGTGTCGTACGCCATCGGGCCGAGCCGGGCGAACCCGTACACCGGCGAAATCCTGGACGCCGACATCCTGTTCGACGCCAGCATGGTGCGGACGTACAAGGGCGAGGCGCGGATGTTCCGCGACGCCGCCGGCAAGCCGTTCGACCCGGCCAGCCCGCTGCAAGCCGCCCGCCGCGGGTGGACCCTGCCCGCCCACCCGCTCGACCGCCTGCGGGACAACCTGGGGTGGGACGACCGGAACGAGCCGAAGACGCCGGCCGCCCGCCAGGAGAAGCTGGCCGCCGCCGTCGCCCACGGGTATTGCCAGTGCGCCGCCCACAAGACGAGCGAACTCGGGCTGGCGGTGCTGGCCGTGGCCGCCCGCGACGGGTTGAACCTGAAGGAGGGCGAGAAGGTGCCGGAGGAACTGCTCCTCCAGGCGATCAAGGAGACGGCCATGCACGAGGTCGGGCACACCCTCGGCCTGCGGCACAACTTCAAGGGCAGCACCGTGCTGAAGGCGGAGCAACTGCACGACACGGCGGTCACGAGCAAGCAGGGGCTGGTCGGGTCGGTGATGGACTACAACCCGGCGAACATCGCCCCGAAGGGCACCAAGCAGGGGCACTACTTTACCCCCACGCTGGGCGCCTACGACTACTGGGCGATCGAGTACGCCTACACCCCGGCCAGTAGCGACGAGCAGTTGGCGAAGATCGCCGGGCGGACGGCCGAGCCGGCGCTCGTCTACGGCACCGATGAGGACCTGTACGGCACCAACGACCCGCTGGTGAACCAGTGGGACATGGGGTCCGACCCGCTGCGGTTCGCCAGGGACCGGATGAAGCTGGCCCGCGAGCTGATCCCCGGCGTGGAGAAGCTGGTGGACAAGGGGGAGGGGTATCAGCGGGCGCGGGCGGCGTTCGGGGTGCTGCTGAACGAGTACGGTAACGCCGGCACGCTGGCCGCCCGGTTCGTCGGCGGGTCGGCCCTGAACCGCGACCACAAGGGGGACGCCAACGCCCGCGACCCGTTCGTGCCCACCCCGGCGGGCCAGCAGCGGGAGGCGCTGGCGTTCCTGAAAGAGCAGATCCTGACCGACGCGGCGTTCGACTTCCCGCCGGACCTGCTGCGGAAGCTGGCCGCCGACCGCTGGGTCCACTGGGGGAACACGCGGGCGGCCATGGCCACCGAGTACCCGGTGGTGGACCGGGCGCTGGCCATGCACCAGGCGGTGCTGGACGAGTTGCTGAACGGCGACACGCTCAGCCGCGTGCAGAACTCGGCCCGGCTGCAGAAGGCCGAGGACAAGCCGCTGCAGGTGGCCGAGGTGTTCCGGGCGGTGTCGGACGCGGCGTTCGCCGACCTGCCGGTGGGCGACAGCAAACCGGTTGCGAAGTCATCGGTCATCCGCCGCAACCTGCAGCGGGAGTACGTCGCCCGGCTGGGCGGGTTCGTACTCGGTAAGCCGGTGTACAGCTCGCTGTTCATGATGCTCAGCGGGGGCGGATCGATCCCGCCGGATGCCAAGTCCCTCGCCCGCATGCACCTGAAGGAGGCGACGAAGCGAATCGACGAAGCCCTGAAGGCGGAGAAGGACGACACGGTGAAGGCGCATTTGGACGAGCTGAAGGAGCAGATCGGCAAGGTGCTGGCGGCGAACGTGCAGGCCGACGGGCCGTGATTTGAGAGCGGCCGGCACGCGGAACCTGCCGGTCGCTCGGAACCTCTTGCTATCCTCACACACGGTCGGGGGCGGGGTTGCTAGGATGGCTCGATTCGTCCGTTCGCCCCCCGGCCGCTCCCGACCATGTTCTGGCGCCTGTACCTCACCTTCGTGTTGCTGGTGGTGTTGCCGGTCGCCCTGCTCGGGGTGCTGGTCCGCCAGCAGACCCGCGGGGACGAACTGTTCGCCGAGTTGTCCACGCACGTGATCCCGGCGGTGCTGGCGGTGGTGGTGGCGGCGGCCGGGGTGGCGTACCTGCTCGCCCGCCGGTTCACCCGCCCACTGGTAGACCTGTCGGCCGGCGCCCGCCGGCTGGCCGAGGGCGATTTCACCCACCAGATCCACGTCGGCGGCGGCCGCGAGTTCGTCACCCTGGCCCGCACGTTCAACGCCATGACTGACCGGCTGGCCCTGTCGTTCGCCAAGAGCGAACACGACCGCGAGCAGCTCCGCACCATCCTGTCCGGGATGGTGGAGGGGGTGGTGGCGATCGACGACCAGCAGCGGGTGGTGTTCGCCAACGAGCGGGCCGGCGAGTTACTCGAGTTCGACCCGGCCCAGGCGGTCGGGCGGGTGCTGTGGGAGGCCACCCGCCAGCGGTCGGTGCGGGAGGTGGTGGAACAGGCGGTGTCCGGCGGGGGGCCGCAGCGGCGTGAGCTGGACTGGAAGGGGCCGGTGGACAAGTACCTGACGCTGTACGCTTCCCGGCTGCCCGGCGGGGACACCGGCGGGGCGGTGCTGGTGGTTCACGACACCACCGAACTGCGGCGGCTGGAGCGGCTGCGGCAGGAGTTCGTGGCGAACGTCAGCCACGAGCTGAAGACCCCGCTGGCGAACATCAAGAGCAGCGTTGAGACGCTGATCGACGGGGCGGTGGATGACCCGAACGCCCGCGGGCTGTTCCTGCACGAGATCGCGGATCAGGCGGAGCGGCAGCAGCGGCTGATCGAAGACCTGCTCAGCCTGGCCCGCATCGAGTCGGCCGAGACCGCCCTCCAGCCCGAGCCGGTGGCGGTGGACGACGCCGTGCACGCCTGCCTGGACCGGCACCGCACCCGCGCCGAGGCGAAGGGGCTGACGCTGAACGGGGTGGCCCTGGCCGACACCCCGCCCGACCTGGCCGCGTTCGCCGACGAGGAGGGGGTGGCCATCCTGCTGGACAACCTGGTGGACAACGCCATCAAGTACACCCCGGCCGGCGGGCGGATCACCGTGCGGTGGAAGGCGGCGGAGAAGGGGGTGTGCCTGGAGGTGGAGGACACCGGCATCGGCATCCCGGCGGCCGACCAGCCGCGGGTGTTCGAGCGGTTCTACCGGGTGGACAAGGCCCGCAGCCGGGAGATGGGCGGCACCGGGCTGGGGCTGGCGATTGTCAAGCACCTGGCCCAGGGGATGAAGGGCGGCGTGAAGGTGCAAAGCGAGGTCGGCCGCGGCACCACGTTCAGCGTGTGCCTGCCGCGGGCCGGATGACGGTCACTGACTGCTAGTGCCGCGGGCCGCGGTGGCCCGGCGCGTGGTAGTCGTAGTGGCCGGGGTGGTAGTGGTAGTGATTGCCGTGCCGGTCGAAGTGGCCGGGGACGTAGTCGAAGTGCCCGAACCCGTAGGACGGGTGCCGGTAACCGGGGCCGTAAACCGGACTGCCGTACCCCGGCGTGTACAGCGAGCGGCCGTACCCGAACCCCGGCGTGTACAGCGAGGAGCTGACCCCGCCGTACCCGTAGCCCGGCGTCACGACCACCCCGCGACCGACGCCGGGGTTCACGACGTACTGGGCGGACGCGGAGTCGGCGGACATGGCGACGGCGGCCGCGGCGATCAGGCCGAAAGCGAACGTCCTCATGGCGAAGTCCTCGGGTGCGAAGGTGCGGGAAAGGCACCCTCAACCGAGGAACGCGGTCCGCAATCGCTCTTGCGCACCAACTAGTGCTATCGGCCGCTCACCCTGCCGGCTGAAGAGAAAGTGGCCGCCATCACCGGCGGGCCGCCGGTGGGGTTCAATCGCCGCCCGGCGTCTTCACCCGGTACTCGCTGCGGGCGAACCACACGGCCGACGCCAGCGACACGACCACCCCGAACGCCAGGATGGTGAGCACGCACTGCCCGGCAGACGGCAGCTTGGTCAGGTCCTCCATCCCCCACACGTCCTGGCAGCGGCGGAGTTGTTCGGCCGGCAGGTCGATCCACCGGAGGGTGAGGGTGCGGGCGAAGTACACCAGCGTCACCGTCCGGCCGACGAAGTCGAGGTTCGCTAGTACCCCTTCCACCGCCACGATGTACGCGATACCGGCGATCAGCGACCGGCGGGTGAGCAGCCCGATGCCGCCGAACAGGGCGCAGTACCCCACCTGGGCGAGGGCCATCACCCCGATCACCCGCCCGCAGCGGGGGAGTGCTTCGGACCAGAACTCGGGCGTGCCGGCGTAGATCGCCAGGTACAGGGCGACGACCGACACGGCGACCAGCAGGACGGTCACGCCCAGCGTCGCCAGCAGTTTGCTCAGGTACAGCATCCACTTCGGCACCGCCCGCAAGAGCAGGTACGTGAGCGTCTGCTCCTCCACCTCGTCGGACACGATGCCGGCGGCGTACAGCAGGGCGGTGAGCGGGGCCAGGCCGTGCGGCAGCAGGGTGAACACCAGGGCGAACTCGACCGCGTCGGCCGGGGCCGGGCGGGGGAGCAGCCGCAGGACGACGGCCAGCACGCACGGCAGCAGGTACAGCCCGCCGAGCACCAGCAGCCGCCGGCCGTGGGTGTGCTGCCGCACGGTCAGGGCGAACAGGGCGGCGGCGGCCGACAGTTCGGCGGCCAGCGACCGGCGGGGGGCGGCGAGGTCGGCGGCGGTCATTTGCTCACCAGGTACTTGAACACGGCTTCCAGGTTGTCGTCGTCCGAGTACACCTCCCGCACCGCCAGCCCGTCGGACAGGGCGAGTTGGGGCAGGCGGGCGTAGAACACGTCCGGCCGGCGGGTCTCCACCATCAGCCCGCCTTGGTCGTGCAGGAACTTGATGCCGTCCACGTCGTCGCACCCGGCCAGCTCCGCCGCCAGGTCGCGGTAGCGGTCGCACACCAGCACGATGCGGTGCGGGTGCTTGTCGATCAGGGTGCGGATCTCGCGGACGTGCCCCTCGGCCACCAGCCGCCCGCGGTGCAGCAGCACCACCCGCTGCGTGAGCGACTGAATTTCATGGAGGACGTGGCTGGACACCAGCACGCTGCACCCGGCGTTGCCCATCTCGCGGATGACGTCGATCAGGTCACGGCGGGCGACCGGGTCGGTGCCGGTGAGCGGTTCGTCCAGGAACAGCACCCGCGGGTTATGGACGAGTGCCTGGGCCAGCTTCGTCCGCTGCCGCATGCCCTTCGAGTACCCCCGCACCGCACGGTTCATGTGCTCGGTCATGCCGACCCGGTCCATCGCCGTGTCCGCCGCCGCCGTCGCCTCCCGCCGGCCCATCCCGCCCAGCCGCGCGCAGGTGCGGACGAAGTCGTGGCCGGTCATCCACTCGTAGAAGGCGTCCTGTTCCGGGCACAGGCCGATCAGGCGGTTGAGTGCCGGGTTGTCCCACACCGGCTGGCCGAACACGCGGACGGTGCCCTGACTCGGCCGCAGTTGGCCGGTCGCCAGTTGCAGCAGGGTGGACTTGCCCGCGCCGTTCGGCCCGAGCAGGCCGGTCACGCCCGCGGGAATGTGCAGGGTCAGCTTATTCAGGCCGATCACCTGCCCGTACCACTTGGACACGCCGTCGAAGGCGATGAGAGCGTCGGTCATTTGAGCCGGTCCAGGGATTTCACCCGGCGGGTGAGGACGAACACGGACAGCAGCCACGCCACGCCGAGCACGCCGGCCGACCAGTACCACGGGTACTGCCACGCCATGCGGTCCGCCAGGCGGCGGTCGTTCACCGGGGCGGTCGAGATCGGCATCCCCGGGGTGCGGGCGAGCGGGCCGGCCATCGCCCGCGGCCGTTCCACCGTCTTCCCGAGCAGTACCCATGCGGAGTCGGTGTCGAGCAGCCAGTCGCCCAGGCGGTCCAGGTTGGTGGCGTAGGACAGCAGCGGCCGCCAGTCGGTCGGCGCCTGCTCGGCCCGGTGGGCCTCGACCTGGGTTTGCAGTTCGCCGTGCGCCTGCGACCAAGCGGTCATCCACCGCTCGCGGGCCTTCTCCTCCGCCGTCTGCTGCTCCGGCTTCCCCCGCGGCCCGCCGCGGTTGCGGAACGACGGGTACGGGCCGTACATCTCCACCCCCGGCGGCGGCGGGTTCTTCTCCACCCACTGCTTGATGCCGGTCTGCACGATCTCCCGCCGGTCGATGTCGCCTTGCACCCCGATCAGGATGCTGCTGACCATGTGCCCGAGGAAGATGAACCCGGCCCAGGCGAGGCCGACGTAGATCGACCGCCGCGATAGGGACGACAGCGCCAGCATGAGCGTGCCGGCCGACAGCGCGATGACCGCCCCGTAGCCTAGGCTGGCCCACAGCAGGCGGTGGGTGTCGTGGACCACCCCCAAGTCCAGACTGAACGCCAGCCCGAGCAGGTACGCGCCAACCGCCGGGGCGATCACCGTGGCGATCAGGAAGTAGGCGATGATGCCCAGTTTGCCGACGAAGTAGTCGATCCGCCGCACCGGGCGGGACAGGTACAGCGGCAGGGCGTTGAACCGCAGGTCGCGGCTGACCAGACTCGGGCCGACGGTCAGCACCAGGAACAGGGCGCAGAACAACTCGGCCTTGAAGAAGTACGAGTAGGCGACGGTCCAGATGGCCGAGCGGTACTCCTGCGGGCTGGCGATCACCTCCGGCGGGAAGATCCGCTGGAGGAAGGCGACCACCGTGGCCGCCTGCTGTTCGAGCAGCCCCCACAGGGTGAGCACGGACACCAGCGCGAGCGCCGGCAGCCAGGCGATGAACAGCATGATCCGCACCACCCAACTCTTCCGCAGGGTGCGGACGCCGTGCCGGCTGACCGCCAGCCACCGCCAGCGGTGCCCGGCCAGCGTGCCGGCCCAGTGCTGGTACCCCTGGTCGAAGATGGGCATGGCTAATCTCCGACCGCTTCGAGGAACACGTCTTCGAGCGAGCTGCGGTGCGGTCGCAAGTGCCGCACCTGCTCGCCCAAGGCGGCGGCGGCCCGCCAGATCAGGTCCGGGGTGGCCCCGTCCGGCAGCCGCACCCGTAGCCCGTCGTCCCGCACCTCGCCGTCCGCCCCGGCCGCCCGCAGGCGGGCCAGGAACGGCTCCGGCTCCCCCTTCACCCGCACGTCGAACGAGTTCGGGTGCGCTTTCTTCAGCTCCTGAATGCCCCCCTGCGCCAGCAGCGCCCCGCGGCCGAGCACCACCAGGTGGTCGCACACCGCCTCCACGTCCGGCAGCAGGTGGCTGGAGAAGATGAGGCTCATCCCCTTGCCGTGCGACAGGTCGCGGGCCAGCTCGATCATCTCCTGCCGGCCGGCCGGGTCCATGCCGTTGGTCGGCTCGTCCAGGATGAGCAGTTTGGGGTCGTGGACGATGGCGGCGGCCAGCTTCAGCCGCTGCTTCATGCCGGTGGAGTACGACTCGACGCGGCGGTACCGGGCCTCGTCCAGACCGACGTAGTTGAGGACCTCGTGCGCCCGCTGCATGGCGTCGGCCGGGGCCATGCCGCACAGTTCGCCGGCGTAGGACACGAACCCGACGCCGGGCACGCCGGGGAACAGGCACTCGTCCTCGGGCATGAACCCGACCCGCTGGCGGATGTCCAGCCGGCGGGTGCGGATGTCCAGGCCGAGCACCTCGCCGGTGCCGGAGTCGAACCCGATCAGGCCGAGCAGGGTGCGGATGAGGGTGGTCTTACCGGCCCCGTTCGGCCCGAGCAGGCCGACGGCGCCGGGGGCGGCCGACACGCTCAGGTCGCGGAGGGCGGTGATGCGGCCGTAGGTTTTGGTGACGCCGGACAGGCGGAAGAGCATGTCCACACCGGGTGGGGCGGGCGGGACCGATAGCGTGTGTTCGCCCGCCGCCGCCCGGCATTTGACCGCCGGCGGCGAAAAATCCCGGTTCCCGCCCCGGACGCCCGGCCGTAGGTTGTCTCCCGAACCATCCGCTCCCAAGCTGAGACCCGTCATGGCCTACTTCCCCGACGTTCCTGCCATCAAATACGAAGGGCCGGACAGCAAGAACCCGCTCGCCTTCCGCCACTACAACCCGGCCGAGGTGGTGGACGGCAAGACGATGAAGGACCACCTGCGGTTCGCCGTGTGCTGGTGGCACACCCTCTGTGGCACCGGCAGCGACCCGTTCGGGCCGGGCACCATGCAGCGGCCGTGGGACGATCAGGGGGGCAGCCCGCTGGACGTGGCCCTGCGGCGGGTGGACGTGATGTTCGAACTGCTCGCCAAGTTGCAGGTGCCGTTCTACTGCTGGCACGATCGCGACATCTCCCCGGAAGAGAAGACGCTGAGCGAGACGAACAAGACGCTCGACAAGGTGGTGGCGAAGCTGAAGGAAAAGCAGAAGGAGACGGGCGTTCAACTGCTGTGGGGCACGGCCAACCTGTTCAGTAACCCGCGGTTCGTCCACGGTGCCAGCACCAGTTGCAACGCCGACGTGTTCGCCTTCTCCGCCGCCCAGGTGAAGAAGGCACTCGAATGCACGAAGGAGCTGGGCGGCACGAACTACGTCTTCTGGGGCGGGCGGGAGGGGTACCACAACCTGTACAACACCGACCTGAAGCGGGAGTTCGACCACCTGGCCAAGTTCCTGCACATGGCCGTCGAGTACCGGAACAAGATCGGGCTGGACGCGCAGTTCCTGATCGAGCCGAAGCCGAAGGAACCGACCACCCACCAGTACGACTCGGACGCCGCCGCGTGCATGGCGTTCCTCCGCACCTACGGGCTGGAGAAGGAGTTCAAGTTCAACCTGGAGACGAACCACGCCACGCTCGCCGGGCACACCATGTTCCACGAGATGACGTACGCGGCCAGCTACGGCATGCTCGGCAGCATCGACGCCAACCGCGGGGACGAGCTGATCGGCTGGGACACCGACCAGTTCCCGACCAACCTGTACACCACCGCGCAGATGATGCTGGTCATCCTGAACGCCGGCGGGCTGGGCCGCGGCGGGCTGAACTTCGACGCCAAGGTGCGGCGGGAGAGCTTCGAGCCGGTGGACCTGTTCCACGCACACATCGGCGGGATGGACGCCTTCGCCCAGGGGCTGAAGATCGCCTCGGCCATCAAGAAGGACGGGCTGCTGACCAAGTTCGTGAAGGAGCGGTACGCCTCGTGGGACACCGGCGTCGGGGCGGAGATCGAGAGCGGTAAGGCGACGTTCGAGACGCTGGAAGCCTACATGCTGAAGAAGGGCGAGGCCGACAAGAACACCTCCGGCCGCCAGGAGATGCTGGAGAACATCGTCAACCGGTACATGAAGTGATGCTGGCGAACCGCGGGTGTGAACCCGCGGGTGGTTGAACCACCCGCGGGTTCACACCCGCGGTTCGCCAAGACCGCCGGCTCACCCGTACTTCTTGTGGCACGCCTCGGACGTCATCTTCGCCGCCTTCACCAGCCCGCCGGCCAGCTTCTCCCCGTCCGGGTCCACGTACAGCCGGCCGGAGTTCCCCTTGATGTCCGGGTCGTACCCGATGACGTGCACGTTGAAGATGTACGCTGTGTCCGACACCGCCTTGAACCAGTGGATGTTGTCCTTGTGGTCCGAAATGGTGGACACCCCGCCGGCCGCGAACTTCTGGTCGATGGTCGGCTTGATGATGTAGTGCTCCTTGTGCGTCTCCACCCGGTCGTAGTGCTTCCCCTCCCACTCGCCCTTCAGGATGATGAATCCGGTACACATGTTGAGGTGCCCGTGCGGGACGATCGACCGCCCCTTCTTGCACCCGAAGATCTGCCGCCCGAAGCCGACGTCGGCCGGTAAGCCCTCCACCGCCTTGAAGTCGATGCCGGTGTTCGACGCCCCGTTGTCCGGCAGCTTCACCTTCTTTTCCACGTCGTCGAGCTTGACCAGCGAGCACAGCGCCTTCAGGTCCACCGTCTTGTACAGCGCCTCCATCTTGGCCTGGAACTCCGTGTCCGTCAGCTTCCGCCCGCGGAGGTCTTTGGTCATCGTCACCAGGTCTTTCAGCCACGCCCCGACGGTCGGCTTCACCTCGTCGGCGAGCAGATCGCGGGACCACAGGGTGTCGATCAGCCCGTAGGCGACGAGCGAGCCGAGCACCTGGGCGGAGAACTGGCGGCGGGTGGGGGTCATGGCAGGCCGGGGTGGGGGTGGGACACCCGAGCGTACCCGCGAACGGCGAGGGGGAGAAGCGAAAACCGGCCGCGCCGCCGTCAGCCGGTCTGGAACTCCGTCAACACGTCCTTGAAATTGGCCTCTTTCAAGTCGTCAGTATGGATCATGAAGTACCATGCCCCGCCGTCGCACGCTTCTAGACCGGCGTTCACATCACCTCGAAGTTGGGTCAGCAGCGTCCACTCGGCGGGAGGGCTTGGTGTTGGGTCTGACTGAATGGGTACGGGGAATCCGAACAACTGATGTCGGAACGGCGGGCTTGGCCACGCCCAGTAACAATGGTCGTACTCTTCGAGGGCGCCGGCGGGCAGACGGGAGCGACTCAGTGTGTGCGAACTTGTATCCGGCAGGGTGAGCCACTCGAAGAACTCGACCTGGCATTCGCGGAGAACGTTCTCCTCCGCCCGCTCGTTGTCCGGCTCTCGCTCTTCCAGCCCGTTCAGGGTTGGCGTGTACACCACCTTCGTGATCCCGTCGCCGCTGTCCTCGACGAACGGCAGCAGGTCGATGAAGAACGACAGCAGCCCGGTTTTCGGCAGCGGCCGGCACACTGGGCTGGCGGCCAGTTCCTCCAGGTTCCACTGGGCGACGAACGCGGCCGGGCCGGTCTCCCCCTCCGGCCACTCGGCGTCCGGCGGCAGGTCCGGCAGCCCGCCCACCTTGCTTGCCCCGGTCGGGAACGGCTTGCCGGTGTGGGGTTTGGTGCTGACCAGCACGCCCGGCCGGGCGGCCCGGAGCACCGCGTCGCTCCACACCGGGTACCCGAGCCGGTGGACGGCGGCTTCCAGCGTGTACCCGATCACGCTCAGCCAGCACGCCGACATCCCCTTCGGCGCCACCGGCCGCGGCCGGTCCGCCTGCATCGCCGTCACCCACTCCCGCAGGAACGGCCCGCGGGGGTCGGCGCGTTCCTCCAGCCAGTCGGCGTACACCAGCTTCGGCAGGTCGTCGGGCGGGTACCGGGTGTCGGCCAGCACCGCCGCCAGCATGGGGTATTCGTCCGACAGCCGGCACGCCGGGTCGGGGAAAGGGGAGTGCGATCGGGGCATGGGACATGCGCGTGGTTGAGTTGTCCGACTTTACCACACCCCATCAAACGCCAACACCCCGGCCGGGGCCGGGGTGTGGTAGGGTGTGCCGGGGCGGCCGGTCACTTCTTGCCGGCCTTCTCCGCCTTCTCCAACTCGGCCACCTGTTGCAGGATCTCGGCCCGCATGTCCTTCGGCAGGTACGCGGCCATCGGCCCCAGGTCGCCGCCCACGCGGGCCTCGAACTTCGCCCGCCGCTTCTCCTTCTTCTTCCGCTTCATGCCCGCCGGGTTCCCCATGACCGTTCTCCCGTGTGCCCCGGCGGTCGGGTGAACCGCGGGGGAGTGTCGAAAACCGTTAAAGTAGCAGACACGGGGGGATTTTCGACCCGACCCGGTGTTTTCCGCGCAAGACCCCGGCGGCTGCGCGTACTCCCGATGTAACGCAAGCCCAAAAAATCCCACCAGCTACCCCCGACGGGCCGACCCTTACCACCGGCCCGCCGCACGGACGCGATTCGGAGGTGCGACATGGTTCGTCGCTTCAACCCCGCCCCGGCCAGCAGCTTGTCCGTCCTCGACTTCCCGTTCCGCACGACCTTGCGGGCCGAACAGCTCGAACGCCGGGAGACCCCCAGCGCCGGCAGCGAAGACGTGCTGTCGCTGCCCCACCTGCCCGGCATGGGCAGCGTGTACCCGATCGACTTCCAGCAGGCCCAGCCGCCGCTGGTGCAGCAGGCTCGCGGGCGGTACGCGGTCGGCACCGCCGGCGGCGGGGTGGCCCAGGTGAACGTGTACGACGCCCCCACCGGCTCCCTGCTCGGTATCCTCAACCCGTTTGGTCGGAATTACACCGGGGCGGTGACGGTCGCCACTGGAGACGTGACCGGCGACGGGGTGGAAGACGTGGTGGTCGGGGCCGGCCGCGGTCGCACCCCGGACGTGAAGGTGTTCGACGGCCGCACGCTGAAAGAAGTCGGGTCGTTCCAGGCGTACTCGAAGACGTTCCTCGGCGGGGTGAGCGTGGCGGTGGGCGATGTGAACGGCGACGGGCGGGCGGATATCGTCACCGGGGCCGGCATCACCGGCGCCCCGCACGTCAAGATGTTCAGCGGGGCCGAACTGTTCGCCGGCACCAGCGGGAAGATGGCAACGAACGCCGTGCCCGTCGCCCGGATGAGCTTCTTCGCCTACGACGCCACCGACCGGGGAGGGATCAGCGTGGCGGTGGGCGACGTGACCGGCGACGGCAAAGGCGACATCGTGGTCGGCCAGGGGCCGGGCCGCGGCGGGGTGCGGGCGTTCAGCGGGGCCACCGGTGGCACGCTGCTGGACCTGAAGCCGTTCGGCACCACCTTCGACGGCGGGGTGAGCGTGGCCGTCGGCGACGTGACCGGCGACGGTAAGGCGGACGTGGTGGTCGGGGCGATGCGGGGCACCGGCAGCGTGAAGGTGTTCAGCAACGGCACCGAGGTGGCGGCGTGGACCGCGTTCGCCGACCGGGTGGGCGTGCGGGTGGCGGTGCAGGACACGAACGGGGACGGCAAGGCCGAGGTGATCGCCGCCGCCGGCAGCAGCCGGCCGAGCGTGAAGATCCTGGCCGGCACCACCGGGGCCACCCTGCGGGCGTTCCCCGCCATGACCCCGCAGTACAACAGCGGGCTGAGCGTGGGCTGAGCCGAGTTTGGGACCGGGAACGCAGTGACCGGGTGGGGGATCAAACCCACCCGGTCACTGCGTTCCCGGTCCCAGGCGGCTGTCACCCGCCGCGGACCCGCCCGACGGCGGCGGTGGCGTGCTGGCGGACGATCGGGTCGCCGTCCTTCGTCGCCTCCTCCAGCGCGGGCAGGGCGGCTGCCGCCGGCGGGCCGATCTTGGACAGGCCGAGCACCGCCGCGTCCCGCACCCGCGGGTCCGGGTCTTTCACCGCCGCGGCCAGCGCCGGGATGGCGTCCGGGTCGGCGGTGCCCACGTTCCCGAGCACGTCGGCCGCGTGCTTGCGGGCCTTCGCGTCCCGGCTCTTCACCTCCTGCACCCAGTGGGCGGTCGGCTGCCCGCT
>CANJKY010000011.1 GCA_947474875.1 Gemmataceae bacterium | reverse complement strand
TACACAGTCCTCGATACGCTCGGCATCGACCCGCGGAAGCAACTCACCACCCCGGACGGCCGACCGCTCGAAGTGCTCGACCAGGGCGAACTGGTGCGGGAACTGTTCGCCTGACCTTGCCCCGCTCTCACCAGTCGCCGGGGATCACACCTCACCGCTGGCGCGGGGCCGACCGGTTCACCGGAACACGTCGGCCAGGGACATGGCCTCGCCCCCGGCCCGCGTGCCGAGGGCGGTGTATACGGCGAAGTCCAGGGTCTCCCGCAGGAAGTGGACCGAGCCGTCGCCCATCAGGAACTGTGCCCCCTGCGGGTGCGGGGCGGACACGTCGCGGTCGTCGCTGTCGCCGGCGTTCGGCAGGTGCCCGGTCTGGAACAGCACCATGTGCGGGTGGTCGTCCGCCGGCTCGGTGATCTCCCGCACCGCCCCGATCCACGTCGTTTCGTAGGTGACATGGACGCCGTGGGCGGTGGTCCCGCGGAACGGGCCGTTCACCCGCTCGCCGGCGAAGAAGGTGTTCGACAGCCCGTCGGTGATGTCGCCGAACCGCGTCCGGCTGTTCCGGCTGAACACCCCGCGGGTGTCGGTGGCATCGGCGTCCATATCGCCCGGGCCGAAGTTGCCCACGTAGTTGCCGACGGCGTATCGCTCGGTCCCCATGAGCACGAAGTCGCCTTCCCGCTTGGGGTCGGACGGGCAGATGAACACCGCGAGCAGCCGCTCGCGGGGGGTGAGGTTGACCGGCGACCACACGGCGGCGGTCAGGTCGATCTCCCGGAATACGGCGTCTTGTTCCAGGTACGGTAGCAGGTGGGCGCCCCACGAGTGGCCGAGCGAGTTGCCACCCGGGTTCGCACGGTACAGGTAGCCGCTCGGCAGTCGCTCGTTGGCGTCGTGATAGGCGTGGGCGGCCAACCCGATCTGGTGCAGATTGTTCGCGCACTTGATCCGGCTCGCCGCCTCCCGCACTTTTTGCACGGCCGGCAGCAGCAGGCCGATGAGGATGGCGATGATCGCAATGACCACGAGGAGTTCGATCAGGGTGAAGCCGGTGCGACGGGTCATGGCCACCGCCTTCGGTGTTACGAATCGAATTCTAGTAATACCGCGCGTCGACCTCCGATCAAGTTAAAATCACGCGAAGAAGTTTCCGCGGGGCGTGACATGTCCGAACTGGTGCGGTTCTCGGTGTCGCTGGAGAAGGAACTGCTGGACGAGTTCGACCGGCACTGCGCCGGCGGGCGGTTCGCCACCCGCAGCGACGGCATCCGCCAACTACTCCGCGAGAAGTTCACCGCCGACGCCTGGGCGGCCGACGCCGGCGACGTGGCCGCCTCCCTCACCCTGGTGTTCGACCACCACAAGACGAAACTGACCGACCAGTTGCTGGAGGTGCAGCACCGGCACGGCGAGCACGTGGTGTCGTCCATGCACGTCCACCTGGACCACGACCTGTGCATGGAGGTGATCGTCCTCCGCGGGCCGGCCAACGCGCTCCAGCACCTGGCGGCGGAACTGTCCGGGCTGAAGGGGATTCACCAGGCGCAACTGGTCATCGCCCGGGCGGTGCAGACCCCGGCGGTCGGCCACCCGCACCCGCACAAGCACTAACGCGGAAACTTCTCCGAAAACCTCCTGTTTGCCGCCGGCCGTTTGAGGTAGACTATCCCACCCCTGCGCGTTCGCTTGCGCGCAAGGTATCGCCGTCACACCGAAAGGGACTGATGCGTCATGGCTGAGCCGAACAAGGTGCCCGCCCCCGCCACCGCTTCCACCGCCGCCGAGATGAGCGGGGCCGACATCCTTGTTCACAGCCTCATCCGCCACGGGGTCGAGGTGGTGTTCGCCTACCCCGGCGGGGCGAGTATGCCCATCCACCAGTCGCTGACGAAGGTGACGGACAAGCTGCGGACCATCCTGCCGCGGCACGAGCAGGGCGGCGGGTTCATGGCCCACGGGTACGCCCGCACCACCGGCAAGGTGGGGGTGTGCTTCAGCACGTCCGGGCCGGGGGCGACCAACTTCGTCACCATCCTGGCCGATGCCAAGATGGACAGCGTGCCGGTCATCGCCATCACCGGGCAGGTGAGCACCGGGGTGCTGGGCAACGACGCGTTCCAGGAAACGCCGATGGTGGAGATCTGCCGCGGCATCACCAAGCACCACTACCTGGTGACGCGGACGGAGGACGTGGCGCGGATCATGAAGGAGGCGTTCCACATCGCCACCACCGGCCGGCCGGGGCCGGTCATCATCGACGTGTGCAAGGACGTGCAGATGAAGAAGGTGGTGCCGGACTGGGACGCGGCGATGGACCTGCCCGGGTACCGCCCGTTCCGCCGCGCCCCGCGGAAGGAACTGGAGCCGGTGCTGCAAGCCCTGCGGGCCAGCCGCAAGCCGGTGCTGTACGTCGGCGGCGGGGCCATCCACAGCGGGGCGGCCGAGGAGTTGCGGATGTTCGCCACTCAGCTCGGCATCCCGGTGGCCATGACCCTGCACGGGCTGGGCAGCTTCCCGGCCGGGCACTACCTGAGCCTGGACATGCTGGGCATGCACGGCACCGTGTACAGCAACTACGCGGTGAACGAGGCCGACCTGCTGCTGGCGTTCGGGGTGCGGTTCGACGACCGGGTGACGGGCAAGTTGAGCGAGTTCTGCAAGCACGGGCGGATCGTACACGTGGACATCGACGCCTCGGAGATCCACAAGAACAAGTTCGCGCACGTGCCCGTTCACGGCGACCTGAAGACCACTCTGGAAGACCTGAACGCGATGCTGCGGGAGGACGCGAACGCGGACCTGGTCGGCCCCGGCCGGTACACCGAGTGGCTGCGGCAGATCGACGCCTGGCGGAGCGAACACCCGATGAAGGTGCCGCCGCACGCCGAGGACACCATCATCCCGCAGTACGCCATCAGCCGCCTGCACCAGTTGCTCAAGGACCGCGGGATGCTGGACAAAACGATCATCAGCACCGGGGTGGGCCAGCACCAGATGTGGGCGGCCCAGTTCTTCCCGTTCACCCACCCGCGGAAGTGGGTGACGAGCGGCGGGCTGGGCACCATGGGGTTCGGCCTGCCGGCGTCCATGGGGGCGAAGGTGGCCCACCCGGACCACCTGAGCATCGACATCGACGGCGACGGCAGCTTCCTGATGAACATCCAGGAGCTGGCGTGCTGTCACACCGAGAACATCGCGGCCAAAGTGCTGCTACTGAACAACCAGCACCTGGGCATGGTGATGCAGTGGGAGGACCGGTTCTTCGGCAGCAACCGGGCGCAGACGTACCTGGGCGCTGGCGAGGGCAAGGACCCGTATCCGGACTTCGCCACCATCGCCAAGGGGTTCGGCATCCCCGCCCGCACGGTGTCGAGTAAGGCCGACCTGGACGCGGCGCTCATCGAGATGATCGAGAGCGACGCCGCGTTCGTGCTGAACGTGCTGGTGCCGCACCAGGAGCACGTGCTGCCGATGATCCCGTCCGGCATGACGGTGAAGGACATGATCACCGCGTGACGGAAAACCGGATCTGCGAGCGGCCGGGTTTGCCCCGGCCGAGGGAAACGAAAGCGGCCGGGGTAAAACCCGGCCGCTCGCATGAAAACTGAGGCGGTTACACCGCTTCGACATGCACGTCGGCGAACTCCTCCAGCCGGTCGCGGCGGACCGGCTGGCGTAGCTTGAGCAGCGCCCGCGCCTCGATCTGGCGGATCCGCTCGCGGGTGATGCCGTACTGCCGGGCCACCTCGTCCAGCGTTTTCGGGGTACCGTCCCGCAGGCCGAACCGCAGCTCGATCACCTCCCGCTCCCGCTGGGCCAGGCTGCGGAGCACCTCGCCGATGCGGTCCTTGAGCAGGTGGGCGTCGGCGGCGTGGCCGGGGGTGTGCACCCGCTCGTCGCTCAGGAAGTCCTGCAGCGCCCGCTCGCCGTCCCCGCCGACCGGCTCGTGGATGCTCACCGGCTGGCGGCTCATGTGCCGCAGCGACTTCATCTCCTCCTCGGAGATGCCGACGGCCAGGGCCAGTTCGGCCGCGGCCGGCTCGCGGCCGGTGGCGGCGGCCAGCTCCGCCCGCGTCCGCTCGATCTTGGCCATCAGCCCGACCTGGTGGCACGGCACCCGGACCGTGCGGGCGTGGTCGGCCAGCGCCCGCTGCACCCCCTGGCGGATCCACCAGGTGGCGTACGTGCCGAACTTGAACCCGCGGCGGTACTCGTACTTGTCCACCGCCCGCATCAGCCCGCGGTTCCCCTCCTGGATCAGGTCGGAGAACGGCAGCCCGCGGTTGCGGTACGCCTTGGCGATGCTCACCACCAGCCGCAGGTTGGCCTCGGCCAGTTGGCTCCGCACCTCCTGGTACTTGGCCCGCCGCCGGCCGATCAGCTTGACCGCCGCCGCCACCTCGCGGTGGGTCAGGTGCAGCTTGTTCTCGGCGTCGTGCAGGGCGGACTTGCACGCCGGGTCGATGGCTGTGGCCCGTACCAGCCGGCTCAGCTCGGTGGCGTCCCGGTTCAGTTCGTCCACCCACCGCTCGATCAGCTCGGTTCGCGGGGACAGCTCGGCGATGAGCTTGGTCATCTTCCGCAGGCGGCGGATCCGGTCCACCCGCCACGCCCGCTTCACCTCGGCCGACGCCGACGCCCCAGGCCGCTTGGCGAACTCGGCCGCCTCCTGCCGCAGCAGCAACTCGATCAGCGGCAGGTGGTGCGGCATGCGGGCCAGGATCTGCTCGCGGCTGAGCCGCATGGCCTCGTCCGAGTACACGTCGATGGTCGGGTCGATGGGCGTCTGCCCGGCCTGCACCCGCTTGAACAGGTGGTACGCCCGGCCGACCACGTACGCGGACAGCAGGGCGGCCCGGCGGAACCGGCCGCGGCGGCGGTCCAGCCGCTCGGCCAGCGTCTTCTCCTGCTCCTTGTTCAGCAGGCGGATGGCCCCCATCTGCCGCAGGTACAGGCCGAGGGCGTCGTCCGGCCCGGTGGCGTAATCCGCCTCGGCCGCGGCCTCCCGCTCCGGCTCGTCGCCGTCGTCCTCGTCGTCGGCATCCAAATCCGGGGTGGCCGCGGCGGTCTCGTCGCGCACCCGCGGGTCGTCGGCAGTCAACAGGTCCGGCATGTCCGTCTCACTCGCTGGCAGCATCAGGGTCATGGCTCGTGTCCGCAGCACCGGGCGGTCCGGTTCGCCCGGCGGAATCCGTTACGCGGGATCGCACCGCAACCGCCGACACCGGCGGACAGCCCGACAACCGCATCGGCGCGGCAACGTGGCCGACTCCGAACGAGCGGGGCGATGCGATCTGCTCTTCGTGGGGTCCACCCGTTCGCGGTTCCGGGCGCGGCGGGGAGGGAGCCGAAAGTTGTATGGTCGGGGTTGTTGACCGACCACAGTTCGGGACACGGCGGCGGGGAGCAGGTTCACCCGGGCACCGGAAACCCGAACCACTAACGTAGTATACCCCAGAACGGCGCGAAGTTTCCCCAGAAAAATTTCCCGCACCTCGCCCACAGCGAACAGGTTGCCGGCTTTGCCGGAAACCCGTGCCGGGCACCACCGGTCGGCCCGAACCGTTCGGTTGATCTGGTGTCGCCGCCTGCGGTCGGTCATCATCCCGCCATGCGCGTCCGTTACACCCAGTACGGCCCGTCCGCCCGGCGTCTTTCGTCCGCCCGGCCGGGGAACGCCGTCTGCCTGTCGACGAACCGTGGTGGTCGGGTCGTGGAGGTCGGCCCGACGGATCCGCTCGGGCGGGACGCAGCGACGGCACGGGTGGAAGCGGCACTGTTGTTCGCCGAGGAGCCGCTGAACGCCCGCCGGGTGGCGGAGGCTGCTGGATTGAAAGACGGTCACGAGGCGCGGCGGGTACTCGACCGGTTGCGGAAGCTGTACGAGGCAGACGACTCGGCGTTCCGCCTGTCCGAGGTGGCCGGCGGGTTCCAACTGCTCACGCGGGCGGAACTGCACCCGTGGCTGCTGCGGGTGCGGCGGACCGGCTCTGACCCGCGGCTCACTCCGGTGGCGCTGGAGGTGCTGACGGTGATCGCGTACAAGCAGCCGATCACGCGGGCGGACGTGGACGCCGTCCGCGGGGTCGGGTGCGGCGAGATCATCCGCCTGCTGATGGAGAAGGGTTTGGTGCGGACAGGTGGGCGGCACGACTCGCTCGGTCGGCCGCACCTGTACGTGACGACGAAGAAGTTCCTGCAACTGTTCGGGCTGAACTCGGCCGACGAGCTGCCGAAGGGGGGGGAGCGAAGGTCTTCGGGGTGAATCTTGGACCGCGGGCCTCCGGCCCGCATTCCGAGCGGGCCGGAGGCCCGCGGTCCAGAGAACTACGCCGCAGCCGCGGCGAACGCGGTGAACAGCCGCTTCATGCCCGGCTGGGTGTCCAACAACTCTTCCGGATGCCACTGCACGGCTACCAGGAACTTCTCGCGCTCGCCCTCCACCGCCTCGATGATCCCGTCCGGGGCGAACGCCGTCGGCCGCAGGCCGGGGGCCAGGTCCTTGATCGCCTGGTGGTGCATGCTGTTCACCGGCACCACCGGTTCGCCGACCGACTCGCCCAGGTGCGAGTCGGCCCTCACGCTGATCTCGTGTGCCAGGTACGACCTGCTGGGCTGGGCGGGGGTGGGGAAGTAGTCGTGCTTCATCGCCGCCGGCACCTGCTCGGCCACGTCCTGGTACAGGGTTCCGCCGCGGGCCACGTTGAGGATCTGAATCCCCCGGCACACCGCCAGCACCGGCTTGTTCGCGGTGGTGGCGTGTTCGAGCAGCTTGATTTCCACCGCGTCCCGGTCCGGGTCGGTGGTGCCGCACTTCGGGTGCTTGTCCTCCCCGTACCGGGACGGGTCCACGTCCACCCCGCCGGTCAGGAACACGCCGTCCAGCCGGTCGAAGATGCCGGCCAGGGTGTCCGGGTCGTGCGGGAGCAGAGGAATCAGCCACGGCAGCGCCCCGACCGACCGCAGCGCTTCGACGTACCGTTGCCCCATGATCCAGCAGGTGGGCAACTCCCCGCCCGGTTTGGCCGGCAGGGTTTGCATGGCGACGCCGATGACCGGACGACGGGACATTCCGTAACTCTCCGAAAGCGGGCGGACGGGCGGGGAGAGGAACAAAAACTATACCACACGGCCACAAAGTTTGTCCACAAGGATTGCCCGGTGAACGGGTTCGGGCGAGCGTGTCGATCTCTTCCGAACACCGGACGAAAAAACCGGTGCTACATTCGCTAATAGCGGGGGCACGAACCGGAGGAGAGCCATGTTCTTGGTTACGGGAGGACGGACTGACGGCGGGGAGTCGTTCCACGTGTTCGTGGAGACGCCGCCGCCGGCGTCGAAGGTGCCGAGCGGCTGCCGGGTGGTGGACGGGGTGAGGCTGACCGCCCACCCACTGTCCGACGACCCGCACGCGCCGACGGTGAGCACCGTACTGTACCGCGATCCGACCGACCCCGCCCACTACCACTACCTACTCGCCCCGGATAAAGCGCGGGGGTACCGGCGGGTGGCGTCCGCCCCGTTCGTGTACCCGAGCTGGGACGAGTTCGCCGAGATGCATCCCGGCGAGATCAGGCGGATGGGCGGGTGAGCGGGTAGCGTCCCTTCACACCGCCGGCAGGAGGTCGGCCACTGTCACACTCGCGTGCGGGGCGGCATGGGGACTGATCGTGTCGGTCGGGCCGAGGGTTGTTCGCTGGCGGTAGGCATTCGCCCCGAGTGCGGCGGGCAGCGGAACCGGGTCGCGGAACACGATCACCTGCCGGTTCTCCAGGTCGATCACCCAATATTCGGGCACTTTGGCCGTGGCGTACTTCTCCGCCTTCGTGGTGGTGTCGAAGAACAGCGACGAGTCGGCCACCTCGACGATCAGCACGGCCGAGGTGGGGGTGCGTTCTCGATAGTCGTCCCGTGTACCCGGCACGACCGCCAAGTCCGGACCGGGGTCGGTATCTTCCCCGATGTCGAACCCCATCTGACAGCGGACCGAATGCCCGGTCGTGAACACCGTCCGAAGCCAGTCGTCGATCTTGCCCAACGATGTGTCGTGCGGCGGGTTGGGCATGACCATCAGGAAGATCTCCCCGTCGATGAGCATCGGCTTCGCGTTGTCGAACAGCCCTGTCTTGCCGAGTTGGCGGTACTGTTTCAGCGTCCATCGGAACGGCCGCGGGGGGAGTGTGGGAACCTGCGTCGGTGTGACGCTCAGGGGAGTAACCCGTGTTGGCAACTGCGGGGTAAGCACGGCGGACATGTCGGCACCTCCACGGGTCAGCGTACCGTCAGGACTTGTCCAGCACCAGATCGACCACCCAGCAGCCGCGGGCGTGCGGGCCGGGGCCACGGCAGTGGGTCAGGATGTCCGGGTGGTCACACCCTGCCTCCTCCAGCGCATCCGCCAGGATCGGCATGCGGTCGAACGCTCGCTCCTGGTCGATGCCGGTGGCGAGGGCGACGACCGTCTCGGACCGCCACTCCGGATCGAGCGCGACCGGCCGGAACGGGTTGCCGAGTACACAACGCAGCAACCGGGCTTGCACCACCTCCTCCCACTCCCCGCTCCGGTTCTCGGCCACCCGCCTGGTGGCGTCGCACACGTCACCCGCCGCGAGCAGGGGCCGCCGCGCGGTCGCCTTCCAGGCCGCCACGTCGCACCAGTACTCCGCCGGCTGGTCTTCCGGTTCGATCACCTCGTCGTCCACGTCGCGGTAAAGGGCGGATCGTTCCTCGCACGCGGCCAGTTCGGCGGTCGTCGTCTTCCCGTCTGCGGCTCGTTCTGCGACCTCCACGGCTGCCCGGTTCTCCCCACTCATCACGTCCCACACCCGGCGGCAGCACGCCACCAGAAACAGCCGCACCCGGCGGTCGTCCGCGTCCCGGCCCGGCGGCACGAGCAGCATGTCGATCGGGTCCTGGCACGCCAGCCAGTCCGCTTCGGTCATCAGCCGGCCTTCGGATATCCGGTGTGTGGAACCGAGTTTACTCGACCGCACCGTTCAGAACCACAGTGGCCCCGGTAGCAGGCGGTGGGTTAAGATGCCCCGCGTTCCCTCGTGGGGTCATCGCATGGTCCGCTCCCTCTCCGCACTCGTCTTCACTCTCCTCTTTGTCCCCGCGGCGACGGCGGCCGAGCCGAAGCCCGTCGTCTCCGTCCTCCTGTGGTTCGACACCGAGGACTACATCCTCCCGGCCAGCGACGACGCTGCGTTGAAGGTGGCCGACTGGCTGACGAAGGAGGAGATCAAGGCCACGTTCAAAGTCGTCGGCGAGAAAGCCCGCACGCTGGAGAAGCGGGACCGCAAGGACGTGATCGCGGCCCTCAGCAAACACGAGATCGGCTACCACTCGAACTACCACAGCGTGCAGCCGACGCCGGCCATGTACCTGTCCGCCCTCGGGTGGGACGAGGGGGTGGCCGAGTTCGACCGGCGGGAGAAGCCGGGGTACGACGTCGTGAAGCGGGTCTTCGGCCAGGCGCCCACCTGCTACGGGCAGCCGGGCAGTTCGTGGGGGCCGCAGTCTTACGGGGCGATGCGACGGTGGAAGATGCCGATGTACCTGGACTCCGGCTCGCACGTCGGACTGGACCGCAAGCCGTTGTACTTCGGCGGGGTGTTCACCGTGTACCACCACGAGCACACCCTGCGGACGGACCTGGGCGGGGACAAGGACGTGGAGAAGGCGGAGGCCCGGTTCGTCGAGGCGCGGCGGAAAATCCTGGCCGACGGCGGCGGGCTGGTGAGCATCTACTACCACCCGTGCGAGTTCGTCCACCGCCAGTTCTGGGACGGGGCGAACTTCAGCAAGGGGGCGAACCCGCCCCGCGAGCGGTGGGTGAAGCCGGGGGCGAAGACGCCGGAGGAGTCGAAGACGGCCTACGAATCGTTCTTCGCGTACATCCGGTTCATCAAGCGGTTCGCGGACGTGCGGTTCGTCACCGCCAGCGAGGCGGCGGCCATGTACCGCGACACGGCGGCCGACCGCGAGTTCACCCCGGACACGATCCGCACGATCGCCGAGCGGGCGGTGAAGGAACTCGACTTCCAGCGGCACGACGGGTACGCCCTGGCCCCGAGCGAGGTGCTGTACCTGCTGAACGAGTTCGTCGCCGGCCAGCGGCCGAAGGCGGTGAAGCTGCCGCCGACGCCGTTCGGCCCGAGCGAACCTCCACGGGCGATGCCGGCGAGCGTGATTACCGATGCCAGCCAGTTCGCCCGCACCGCCGACGACGTGGCCGACTACCTCCGCAAACACGGGCGGGTGCCGAGTACAGTGTGGCTGGGCAGCACGGCGGTGACGCCGGAGGCGTACCTGGCGGCGGTGGCGAAGGTGGTGCTGGCGACCGCCGATGGGAAGCCGCTGCCGGAGTCGATCGAATTGAAGCCGGCCACACTGCTCACCACGAAATGTGTGCAGGACGACAACCCGAAGCTGTGGGGGTGGGTGATCTTCCCGCCCGACTTCCGCGCCCCAGCGATGATGGAACTGGCCAAGCGGCAGGCGTGGACGATCAAGCCCGCCGTCCTACGGCCGTGAACTGCGGGGGACGTGCGACAGCCGGCGTTCACACGGATCACATGCCAGGTTGGCGAGGATAACAGCGGTAAGGGGGAACGGTTGACTCCCAGAAGTCTTGTCACCCCGACCTGAACGCCAGCTTCAGCCGTACGAGGTAGGCGTTCGCCTCCGCTCCATCATCCATGGGCCGATTTCGGTTGGCCTGACCGCGCCGGATCGGGTACTCTACTTCATCCAACACCCCCCCCTATGGATTGTCTAATGACCCGTCGCCTGATCGCCGCCGTCGCACTGTTCGCCGCCATGGCCGCCGTTGCCGTCCTGGCCCCCACTGGGGGTGACGTGGCGGCCAATCAGAAGACGGGCAAGGGGCGGGACAAGAAGCAGGAGGACCGCATCGTCGGCGCCCGCTGGGTGCTGAATGTGATGGACGGGGACAAGGTGAAGGAGACGCACCAGTTCCTGGCGGACAAGGGCAAGCTGACGCAGAAGGGGGAGGAGATCGGCACGTACACCGAGTCGGAGAAGAAGGACAAGGCGACCATCACGTTCACCGGCGGGCGGCTGGACGGGACGGTCGAGGTGGCGGTGACGAAGAAGGACGGGAGCAAGTACACCGGCAAGTGGAAGACGAAAGGTGGGAAGGAGAGCGACGTGGTGCTCACCCTGAGGAACGACTGACCAACAACTCGGAGAGGCGACCAAAGCCCCGGACCGGCCGTTCCGGGGCTTTTCGCTTGATATACAACATCCCCTCGACGCACCCCACCGCCGAGGCTCTTGCACATGGACCCGCTCGCCGCCGTTCGCGCCGGATTCGCCGCCATCGACGCCGACCCCGCCCTGAAAGACAAAGCGGCGGGCAACATCCAGACGTGGCTGACGCACGCGGACTTCGCCGCCTACCGCTCGCAGATCGAGTGGCTGATCGGCGAGAAGAAGTGGTCCACCCTGCTCGACAGCTTTTACCAGATCATGCCGTTCGGCACCGGCGGACGGCGGGGGGCGGTGGGCATCGGCCCGAACCGCATGAACCTGTGGACGCTCGGGGCCAGCGTGCAGGGGCACTGCGAGTACCTGAAGCAGAAGTTCCCGGGCAAGACCGACCTGAAGGTGGTGCTGGCCTACGATGTGCGACAGTTCAACGACAAGCGGGGGAACTACAACCCGGCCCTGCCGAACGCGGTGCTCGGCCTGACCAGCCGCAACTTCTGCGAGTTCGCCGCAGGCGTGTACGCCGCCAACGGCATCCACTCGCACATCCTGCCGCCGGACACCAAGCGGTACGTGAGCACGCCGGAGTTGAGCTTCACCATCCGCCACCTGCACGCGCACGGTGGGCTGAACATGACCGCCAGCCACAACCCGCCGGACGACAACGGCAGCAAGTTCTACGACGAGCGGGGCGCCCAGCCGGTGCCGCCGGAAGACCAGATCATGAGCGAACTGGTGGATCAGGTGACCACGATCAAGTCCCTGCCGTGGGCGGATGCGGTGAAGTCCGGCAAGGTTCACTTCCTCGATGACGCACCGCACCGCGCGTACATCGAGTTGTGCAAGAAGACGAGCCTGATCGCCCCGCCGAAGCAGGATGAAATCCGAGTGGTGTACACCCCGCTACACGGCGTAGGATACGGGTGCGCGGGGGAGACGCTGGAAGCCGCCGGGTTCAAGCTGCACATCGTGAAAGAACAGGCCACGCCGGACGGATCGTTTCCGAACGTGACCAAGACGCCGAACCCGGAAGTGCCCGAGTGCATGGACCGGGCGGAGAAGCTGGCGGCGGAGGTCGGGGCGGACGTAGTCATCGCTACCGACCCGGACGCCGACCGCCTCGGCGGGCTGGCCTGCACCACGGCGGACGGGAAGGGGGCCTACCGCTTCCTCACCGGGCAGGAGATCGCCGCGCTGCTGACGTGGTTCAAGCTGTCGCGGCTGTCGTCGCAGGGGGACCTGCCGGCGTCGCCGATCGTCGTCACCACGGAAGTGACCACCGGGCAGATCACCCGCATCTGCCGGCACTTCAACTCGCAGGTGGTGAACGACCTCTTGGTCGGGTTCAAGTACCACGCCGACGTGCTGTGGCAGCTCGAAAGTACCGGGCAGTACGGCGAGTTCAAGGGCACCCCGGCCGACTTCGTCATCGCCACCGAGGAGAGCCACGGCATCCTGGCCACCCCGCACCTGCGGGACAAGGACTCGGCGTGCGCCGCCTTGCTGCTGGCCGAACTGAGTTTGCATCTGAAGCGGCAGAAGCGAACCATCCCCGAACTGCTGACCGACCTGAACCGCCAGTTCGGGTACTACCGGAACGAGTTGCTCAACCTGGTGATGACCGGGCTGGAGGGCAAGCAGAACATGGCGAAGATGCTCGACACCCTGCGGACGAACCCGCCTACGGCGATCGGCGGGCTGCCGGTGGTGGGCGTCGAGGACCTGCGGAACGAGGGCGGCAAGATGGGGCCGTTCAAGGGCGAGACGGACAAGGCGGCGCGGAACTTCCTCATCTTCCGGCTCCGCGGCGACGGTATCGAGGCGAAGGTGTGCCTGCGGCCGAGCGGCACCGAGCCGAAGGCGAAAGCGTACATCGAGGTGTGTTCGCAACCTATGAAAGCAGGCACCCCGGACGCGGAGTGGGCGAAGACGTGTGCCGCCATTGATACACAGGTGCAGAAGGTGGCGACCGACTTCCTGACGCTGGCACTCGGCACCGTCGGCCAGACTCCGCCGCCCGGCGGGGACAAGCTGAGCCGCTGATTCGGCGAGCGGCGGGCGTCAGCCCGCTGTTCCAAAACTAACAATGGGCTGACGCCCCCCGCTCGCCTATTTGGTAGCCAGTCGGATCAGTTCCCGCGTGGCGGCGGTCGGCCCGGCCGGGTCACCGAAGATGGCGGTGCCGGCGACGAACACGCTTGCCCCGGCCGCCGCCGCCTCGCCGATCGTCCGCTTGTCGATCCCGCCGTCCACCTCCAGCTCGCATCGCGGGTTCACCCGGTCGATCAGCCGCCGCAGCTCGCGAATCCGCCCCGTGCTCTCCGGGATGTACGCCTGCCCGCCGAACCCGGGGAACACGGTCATGCACAGGGCCAGGTCGATATCGGCCAGGAACGGCTCGATCCGCTTCACGTCGTAGTCCGGGTTGAACGCCAGCCCCACCTTCTTCCCGTGCCCGCGGACGTGGCGGATGAGTTCGATCGGGTCGGGCATCACCTCCAGGTGGAAGATGATGCTGTCCGCCCCGGCCTTCAGGAACCCGTCGGTGAACCGGGCCGGGGCTTCGACCATCAGGTGGACTTCGAGCGGCAGCCGCGTCACCGGCCGCAGCCCCTTCACCACCACCGACCCCATGCTCAGGTTCGGCACGAAGTGCCCGTCCATCACGTCCACATGCACGCGGTCCGCTCCGCCGGCTTCGGTGAGCGTCACCAGTTCACCGAGGCGGCTAAAGTCGGCGGCGAGGATGGACGGCGCGAGCATATCGGGGTCTCGTGTGGATTCGGTGTCGCCTACTTCTTCTTCGCCGGTGGTTCCATGAACCGCTCGACCACCTTGTTGTTGGTGGCGTTGTCCGTCACCAGCCGGATCAGTTCCAGGCCGGTGTCGCAGTACCCCTCGAACAGGCACAGGCACATCTCGTCCGCCGTGCCCTCACCCCAGGTGATCCGCTTCGGCGGGCTGTTCGGGTTGGCCGGGTTCGACGACGAGTTGTCGTGGACCGACTCCAGCCGCAGCTTCGTCCCTTTCGGCAGGGTGAACGGCTGCCGGTACAGGTAGTAGTCCTGCCAGTTGAAGTCCCAGTTCTCGATGTGGATGAGCGGGACGGTCTTGCCGTCCGGCGTCTCCGCCCACACCTTCATGCTCTTGCCCAGCAGGTGCATGTGCGGGGCGGTGCCCACCACCGTCAGGGCGGTCGGCAGGGTGTACTCGGCCGACCGCTTGTACTCTCGTTCGCCGGCCGGGATGTCGATCACCCAGTTCTCCACCCCCACCCCGCCGAGCGGCTTCAGCGCGGACGACTTGGCGAAGTACACGCCGAACTCGGACTGATCCGTCTCCTCCTTTCCGCTCGGATGGTAGTGGATCTGGAGGATGGCGTCCGACCCCTTGGCCAGGAACCGCCCGGTGCCGGCCGGCAGGTGCCGCGGCAGCACCCCGGGCGCCCACCCGCCCAGCCCGCCGCTGGGGATGAACCCGACCCCGCCCT
>CANJKY010000010.1 GCA_947474875.1 Gemmataceae bacterium | reverse complement strand
GGGCGGGCCGAGGCGTGGTCGTCATTCAGCGCCTTCAACAAGTCGAGTTGCTCCCGCTGGCGGGCGGCGGGCATGTCGGTGTTGCGGATGAACGCCACCAGCTTGTCCACCTCGGTGTGCTTGGTGTCCAGGTACGTTCCCTGGTACACCCCTGGCAGGAAGGCCGACCGCCAGTTCTGCGTGGTGACGATCGGGTACCCGCCGGGGCACATGACCACGAACCCCGGCAGGTTGCGGTTCTCGCTCCCCAGCCCGTAGGTCACCCACGCGCCGAAGCTCGGCCGCGGCAGCCGGCCGTCGCCGCAGTTCATCAGCATGAGCGACGGCTCGTGGTTCGGCACGTCCGCCTGCATGGAGCGGATGACGCAGATGTCGTCAATGTGTTCGGCGGTCCTGGCGAACAGCTCGCTCACCTCGATCCCGCTTCGGCCGTACTTCTTGAACTTGAACGGCGACCGCATGGCCGCCCCGGTTTTCCGCTCCGTCCGCAGGCTGGCCGGCAGCGGCTGGCCGTGCAGCTTGTCCAGCGCCGGCTTCGGGTCGAACGTGTCCACCTGGCTCGGCCCGCCGTTCATGAACAGGTGGACGACGTGCTTCGCCTTCGCCTTGTGGTGCGGCGTCTTGGGGGCGAGCGGGTCGGCGGGTTCGGCCCCGCGGGCGTCGTCGGCCAGCACCCCGGCGAGGGCGAGCAGACCGACGCCGGTGCCGCAGCGGGTGAGCATGTCTCGGCGGGAGAGCGGGAACACGGCGGGCCTCCGGTCAGTCGATGAACATGAACTCGTTGGACATCAGCAGGGCGTGAGCGAGGTCCAGCCACCTCTCGGCCTCCGGCCCTTTCGCCACGAACGCCAGTAGCCATTCCCGCTCCTTCTCCGTCGGGTCGCGGGCGAAGCATGCGAGCAGCAGCGCGTCGAGCTTGGCATCCGGCGTCTTCGCGTCCCGCACTGCAGGGGCGGCGAGCAGCTTCCTGGCGGCGGCGCGGGCGAACGGCCCGTTCATCAGGTACAAGGCCTGCGGGGAGACGGTGGTGGTGGTCCGCTCGGGACTGGTGGCGGCCGGGTTGGGCACGTCGAAGGAGGCGAGCAGGCTGGGAAATTCGAGCCGGTCGATGCTGCCGTACACCGCCCGGCGGGTGGTCTTGCCGAACAGCGGCACCGACGGCCCGCCTGCCGTCAAGTCGAGGCTACCCGACACGGCCAGCATGGCGTCGTGCAGCGGTTCGAACTCCAACCGCCGGCGGTTCTGCCGCCACAGCAACCGGTTCTCCGGGTCGGCGGTGCGGCCGTCGTCGCGGTCGGCGTTGGCCTGCTTATATGCCGCCGAGGTGACGATCCGCCGGTGCAGCTTCTTCACGCTCCACCTGTCGGCGACGAACTCGGCTGCCAGCCAGTCGAGCAACGCCGGGTGTGACGGCGGGTCGCCGCGGGTGCCGAAGTCGCCGGGCGTGCCGACGATGCCCTTCCCGAAGTGGTGCATCCACACGCGGTTGACGAACACCCGTGCCGTCAGTGGGTTGTCTTTCGACGCAATCGCCCGCGCCAGTTCCAACCGCCCGCTGCCGCTGGCGAATGGCTTGCGGTTCGGGTCCACCGCCTGAAGGAACTGCCGGGGTACCTCCTCGCCGAGCCGGTTCGGGTTGCCGCGGACGAACACCCGCGGGTCGTGCGGGCGGTCGGCGTCGAGCAGCACCATCGCCCGCGGCGGCCCCTTGGCGGCGTGCGTCTCCACCTCCTTGATGAGCTTCTGGTACTCGCCCTGCGTGGCCCGGTCCGGGAACAGCGAGAGGAACCCCCAGTCGAGGGCGAGTGGGGCGTCGGCCGGGGCGGTCGGGCCGTAGAGCGCGGCCCGGAGCGATTCGGCGGCCGGATCAGTCAGCGGAGCTTCACCGCCGGCTTTTTTCCACTCCGCTTCGACTTCCGCGAGCAGCTTGCCGTACCGCTCGGCCACCTCCTTCATCGCCTTCGGTGGGTGAGCGAACGCGGTCCGCACCCGCGGGTTGTCGGCGACGAGGGCCTTTACCTCGGCGAAGTCGGTTTCCGGGGTGTCGGCGTAGCGGTGCCACACGGCCCATGTGGTGTCCTTGGCCTTGCGGGTGCGTACAAGGAACGCCCGCCAGCGGGCGATCATGGCCGGGTTCAGATCGCCCTTGTCTGCGATCAGCATGAAGTCGTCGGCCGGGGGTTGGTGGCGGGCGGCGTGGGCGGCCAGCAGGTATTCAGCCACACGGGAGCGGGCCTGAGTCACCAACTCGGTGTGCTTGGCGACCACAAAGTCGGTGAGCGCCTTCTCCTTCGCCGCCAGTTCGGCCGCGTGCTTCTTCGCCCCCTCTGTCTCGGCCGGCTTGCCCAGCAGCGGGGGCACGGTCGGCTCGGTGCAACTGCGGAACACGCCGTACAGTGAATAGTAGTCGGCCTGCGGGACGGGGTCGTACTTGTGGTCGTGGCAGCGGGCGCACGAGACCGTCAAGCCCATCACCCCCCGCGTTACCACATCAATCCGGTCGTCGATGATGTCGTGAACGTTGCCCATGAAGTGCCCGCCGACGGTGAGAAAGCCGAGGGCGGCGAGCGACTTCGGGTCGTCCAACTTCAGCCGGTCGGCGGCGAGTTGCTCCAGGATGAAGCGGTCGAACGGCAAGTCGCGGTTGAAGACGTCGATGACGTAGTCCCGGTACGTCCACGCCCACGGGTACTCCTTCTGCTCGAAGAACACGTACCCCTTGTTGTCCGCGTACCGGGCCACGTCCAGCCAGTGCCGCCCCCACCGCTCGCCGTACCGCGGACTCGCCAGCAGGCGGTCCACCACCTTCTCGTAGGCGTCCTTCGCGTCGTCCTTGATGAAGGTGTCGAGGTCGGCCGGGGCGGGCGGCAGGCCGGTCAGGTCGAACGTCAGTCGGCGGAGGAGCGTCCGCTTGTCCGCTTCCGGCGACGGCTTCAGCTTCTGCTCAGTGAGTTGAGTTTGCAGGAAGGCGTCGATGGGGTTGGCCGCGTCCGATTTCGGCACTTGCGGCTTCACCACCGGCCGGAACGCCCAGTGCTCGGCGGCTTTCTCCGGCGAGGGCAATGTCACCTTCGTCGGCCACGGTACGCCGAGTTGCACCCACTTCTCCAGGGCGGTGATCTCGGCGTCGGGCAGTTTCTTCTCCGGCATCTTCAGATCGCCGGCGTGCCGCACCGCCGCCACCAGCCGGCTGTCGACCGGGTTGCCGGGTACGACCACCGGCCCGCCGTCGCCGCCGGCCAGTACACCCTCGCGGGTGTCCAACCGCAGCCCGCCCTTCGTCGCCTTCGGCCCGTGGCACCCCATGCACCGCTCCACCAGCACCGGCCGCACCGCCTTCTCGAAGAACTCCTCGCCGGTATCCGCCGAACTGACGCCTACGGCGAACAGCGTCACCACGAGTGCAAGCCGGGCAACCGGGTGGGGCATGAGCGAACACCTGAACTGCGACGAACGGGCGAACCGGCAGGAAGTACAACGTACCCGATCCGCCGGGCATCCGGTAGGCCGCGGAACGGCATTCCACGACCCCGCCCACTGGTGGTGTCAAAAGTCGCGGGTGTAGCCGGCCGTCCACCCGCCGTCCACGACGAGGATGTGGCCGTTCACGTAGGTGTTCTCCGGGTCGGCCAGGAACAGGGCGGCGACGGCGATCTCATCCGGGGTGCCCGGCCGCCCGAGTGGGACGTGGTCGAGCAGCCGCCGGGCGGTTTCGCTGTACTCCCCGCCGTCGCCGTAGAAGAGCTGCCGCGTGCCGACGGTGAGGATCGACCCCGGCGCGATGCCGTTCACCAGGATGCCGTGCGGCCCGAGTTCCAGGGCCATCGACTTGGTCAGGTTCACCACCCCCGCCTTCGCCGCGACGTAGGCCGACTGCAACCGGAGTGGCACCAGCCCGGCGATACTGGCGATGTTCACGATTCGCCCGCGGCCCTGCGCCCGCATCATGCCCGCCGCCGCTTTGTTCACCTCGTAGACCGCCGTCAGGTCCACGGCCAGAATACGGTCCCAATCGGCGCGGCTGTAGCCGTCGATCGGCTTGCGATCCCCGGCGGTATTGATGCCGGCGTTGTTCACCACCAGATCGAGCCGGCCGTGAGCGTCTGCGATCTGGCGAATCACGGACGCGATGGCAGCGGGGTCGGTTACGTCCAGTTTCAGCCCGCGGCCGGTGGGCGTCTTCGCGGCGGCGGCTTCGGCTTGCCCCGCTTCCAGGTCGGTGTAGTAGACGGTGCTGCCGTTCGCCGCCAGTCGGTCGGCGATGGCCTGCCCGATGCCGCGGGCGGCGCCGGTGACCAGGCTCACGGTTCCGTTCAGGTCGCAGCGCATGGGGCACCTCGGGTCACAACCCCAGCGACTGGCCGGGGGTCTCGATCAGCTTGCACACCGCCCGGAAGAATCGTGCCGCCGGGGCGCCGTCGACGACGCGGTGATCGAAGGTCAAGCTCAGCGGCAGTTGCTCGCGGGCGACCACGCGGTCGCCGTCCATCACCGGCACCCGCTTGATCGCCCCGACGCCGAGGATGGCGCACTCCGGGTAGTTGATGATCGGTGTGAAGAACTCGACGCCGAATGCCCCCAGGCTGGTGACGGTGAAGCATCCGCCGGACATCTCGGCTGCACTGAGCGTCCCCCCCCGGGCACGGTCGATCAGTTGCCGGGTTTGGTCGACGATTTCCCGCAATCCCAGAGCAGGCACGTCGCGGACGACCGGCACGAGCAACCCGGTGTCGGTGTCCACGGCCAGGCCGATGTCGATCCGGGAGGCGAGCTTCAACCCGGTGTCGGTCCAGCGGGCGGCGAGCAGCGGGTGCTGGTGTAGGGCCACCGCCACCAACTTCAGGAGGAAGTCGGTGTAGGCAGCTTTGAACCCCTGCCGCAACTTCACCAACTCGGTCGCGTCGGCGGTGGCGAACAGCGTCACCGGGGCGGTCTGTTGGCGGCTTTCGATCATGCGGGCGGCGATGGCCCGCCGGACGGCGGAGTGTGGGATCAGGTCGCCGGTGGGCAGGGCGGCCGCCACGTCCCGCTCGCGGATGCGGCCGGTACGTCCGGTGCCGCTCAGCCGAGTCCAGCCGATGTCATGCTGCTCGGCCAGCCGGCGGGCACGCGGGGAGATGGGTATTCGTTCCCCTCTCCCCGCGGTGGGAGAGGGGTTAGGGGGGAGGGGGACGGGGAATGCGACTGCCCCTTCACCCGTCCCTCGCTCGCGCGTCGGGCTAACGGCGGGAAGAGGGGAACCAGCACTTTCTCCCGCCTGCAACAGCCACCCCAGCACCGCCCCGACCGCCACCCGGTCTCCCTCCTTCGGTGCGTCCGCGGGGATGCTCAGCACCCCGGCGTCGAACGATTCGACCTCCTCAACGGACTTCTCGCCTTCCAGCTTGAAGAGCAAGTCGCCCGGCCGCACGGTCTCGCCGTCGGCCTTCAACCAGCCGGCGAACGTGCCCTCGTCCATGCTCCAACCGAGGCGGGGGACGGTGACGGGGATGGGCATGGGGGGGTCACTCGGCGAGCAGGTCGCGGATGGCTTGCGTAATCGCGGCGGCGTCCGGCACCACGGCGGCCTCCAGCGGCGGGCTATACGGGGTGGGGGTGTGCAGGCCGTTCAGCCGGCGGATCGGCGCATCCAGGTCGTCGAAGTGGCGGTCGGCGATCTGGGCGGCGATCTCGGCCCCGATGCCGAACGGGGCGAACGCCTCGTCCGCGATCAGCAACCGTCCGGTCTTCGCCACCGACTTCCCTATCGTCTTGGTGTCGAGCGGGGCGACCGTCCGTGGGTCGATCACCTCCACCGACACCCCCTCCTTCGCCAGCTCTTCAGCCACCTCCACCACCTTCGGCACCATGCGGGCAAGGGCCACCACCGTGATGTCCTTCCCCTCCCGCACCACCGCGGCCTTGCCGAACGGCAGTTCGTATGGCGCTTCGGGCACCGGCCCCTTCGTGGCGAGCAGTTCACGGTGTTCGAGGAAAAGGACCGGGTCGTCGCACCGCAGGGCGTGGTGCAGCAACCCCTTCGCGTCATACGGCGTACTCGGCACCACCACCCGTAGGCCGGGGAACTGGGCGAACAGCGGGTAGTAGTTGCCGCTGTGGTGGGTGGCCGCCGAGTGCCCGATGCCGACGCACCCGCGGAGCAGGATGGGCATCTTCAGCCGCCCGCTGCTCATGTACTGCATCTTGGCGATCTGGTTGACGATCTCGCCGACGCCGTCCAGCACGAAGTCGGCGAACATGAAGTCGATCACCGGGCGGGTGCCGGTCATCGCCGCCCCGCACCCGAGGCCGACGAACCCCCGCTCGCAGATGGGCGTGTCCCGCAGGCGTTCCGCTCCGTACTTGTCGAACAGCCCGGCGGTGGTCTTGAAGTTCCCACCGCGGACACCGATGCCCTCGCCGAGCACGAAGATGCCGGGGTTGGCCGCCATCTCCGCGTCCAGGGCTTCGAGCGTGGCTTGTGAGTAGGTGATGACCCGCTCGCCGGGGCGAGGCGGAGGAGGAACGCGGCTCGGCTCGGCGTACACGTGATCCGCCGCCGTCGTCGGGTCGGGCCACGGGGCGGCTTCCGCCGCCGTCATCGCCGCGTTGATCTCCGCCGCCACCTCCGTTTCAATCGCGTCGGCTTCCGGCACCTCGCCCCGCACTTGCTGAATCGGGCAGCGGGCCTTCCACCCGTCCACCTCCTCCCGCGTGCGGTAGGTGAAGTCGCCCATCCCTTCGGCGTGTGGGCGGGTGCGGTACGTCTTGCACTCCAGTAGCGTCGGCCCCTCGCCCGCTCGCGCTCGGGCGATGGCAACGCCGCAAGCGGCGTGGACGGCTAACACGTCGTTGCCGTCCACCTCCACGGCCGGCATGCCGTAGCTCGCACCGCGGCCGGCCACGCTCGGGTTGCCGGCGGCGTAGGCGAACGGCACCTCGGTGGCGAACTGGTTGTTCTCGCACACGAACAGCACCGGCAGCTTCCAGATGGCGGCCAGGTTCAGCCCCTCGTGGAAGGCGGCGTTGTTCACCGCCCCGTCGCCGAAGAAGGCCACCGCCACCTTTCTGGTCTTCAGCAGGCGGAAGCTGTACCCCGCCCCCGCCGCCTGAAGGATGCACGGGCCGACAATCCCGCTCGTGCCCATCATGCCCACCTCGGGCGCGAACAGGTGCATACTCCCGCCGCGACCGCGAGAGCAGCCGGTTGCCCGACCGAACAACTCGGCGATCAGTTCCACCGGGGGGACGCCCTTCGCCAGCGCGTGCCCATGCCCGCGGTGGGTGCTGAACACCACGTCGTCCCGGTTCAGGTGGGCGCACACCCCGACGGCGATCGCCTCCTGCCCGACGTAAGTGTGGCACGCCCCGTGGATCAGCCCCCGCTGGTGGGCCTTCGCCAGTTGCTCCTCGCACCGGCGGATGACGGCCATGCCGCGGAACAGGTCCAGGATCGACTCACTCACGCCTTCACCCCTGCGGCATTCGGGACGGGGATGGCGGCGACGAGCAACCCGCCGAGTGCGTAACAGGCGGCGGCCCCCATGAGACAGGCGGGCAGCGACACCCCCCGCTCCTGGAGCGACCCGACGACGGCGTTGCCGACGAACCCGGCCAGGTTGGCCGCCATGTTGATGACGCCGACGGCCACCGCCGCGGCCGACGCGGTGAGGGTGGTGCTGGGCAGCGCCCAGAACGGGGTCGGCCACCCGTGCGCGCACAGCCCGGTGAGCATCAGCCAGCCGAACACCACCACCGCCGGCTGACCGCCCGTCATGGCGAGGGTGAGGAACACCGCTGCCCCCACCTGCCCGGCCACGCAGTGCCATTTGCGATCGCCGGTGCGGTCGGACGACTGCCCGGCCAGCCACACGCCGGCCATCGCCGCCAGGTAGATCACCCCGGTGAGCACGAGCACGGTGGTGTCGTCGGCCGCGAACAGTCCTTTCACCGCGGTCGGCAGCCAGAACACCAGCGAGTACCCGCCGAGGTTGGTGGCGAAGATGCCGGCCGCGAGCAGCCACACGACCGGGTGGCGGAGCACCCGCCCCACCGACACCTCCCCCGCGACCGCCCGCGTCTCCCGCCGTTCCGCTTCCAGCGTGGTTTCCAGCCAGTCGCGTTCTGCCGGCGTCAGCCACCTGGCGTCTCGCGGCCGGTCGGGTAGGAGGAACAGGACCAGCACCCCGAGCGCGACCGCCGGCGCCCCTTCCACCAGGAACAGCCACTGCCAGCCCTTCAGCCCGAACCAGCCCAGTTTG
Organism: Gemmataceae bacterium; assembly: GCA_947474875.1. Lineage (GTDB taxonomy): Bacteria > Planctomycetota > Planctomycetia > Gemmatales > Gemmataceae > JALHQU01. Next base: position 6,955 of record CANJKY010000010.1, on the reverse strand, counting down.
AGCAGGAGCGCCGACACCGGTGCGCCGAGGGCGAGGCTACCGGGCACGCCGAGGATCATCGCCGCCATGGCCCGCCCGCGGTCCCGCTTCGGGAACCAGTGGGTGAAGTAGACGATCACGCCGGGGTAGAACCCGGCTTCGGCCAGCCCGAGCAGAAACCGCGTGAGGTAGAACTGGGGCACGCTGTCCACCGCCGCCATCGCCATCGAGATGACGCCCCAGGTGACGAGGATGCGGGCGAACCACTTGCGGGCGCTCCACCGCTCAACGAGCAGCGCCCCCGGGATCTCCAGCACCAAATAGCCGATGAAGAACAGCCCCGCCCCCCAGCCGAACACCTCGTCGGTGAACCACCCCTTCTCCGCCTCCTTCATCTGGAGCTTGGCGAACCCGAGGTTGGCCCGGTCGAGGTAGGCGACGACGTACAGAGCGAGCAACAGGGGGAGCAATCGCCACGCCACCTTGCGGCGGGCAGACGCGGCGACGGCTTCGGCGGCGGCAGTGGGAGAGGACATCGGGCGGGTGAGAGTGTACTCGGTCGGTGGGCTGCACGCCATCGAAGGCGGTGCTGAATGCTGATACAACGGTTCGCTTCCGGCGGGAGGGCCGGAAGTCCACCCGGTCGGGCGGGGCGATCACCGCTCTTTCGATGCCCGCGCGGTGCGGCAGGTACGCCCACGGGCTGAGACCACGTTGCCCTGTTGAAGACCTCCGAGTGAGCGGCGGACGCTGTAGGCCAGCACGCGGAGGCTGTCCGAAACGCGCAGGAGCAAACACACAGTCGGAACAGGAACACCTGGTACGGGATAGCGAACGAGCATCCGTTCACCGGGGGTCGGGGTGGCCTCTGATGAGAGGGTTCCTCTTCGAGTTGACGGGCTGGGTCAGCATCCGTCAGTTGATACGGGGCAGTACGAGAGGGGCGGACTGACGGTATGGTAAACTGACCCGGCGCAGTCGAACACGACCGGCGACGGAGGGGGATGTCAATGAATGGCACGAATGACGGCCTACGGGCTGCGGTCGTGGATCGGTTCGCCGCCGTCGCCGCTGAGCCGGGGCGAGAGGAGAAGTTCCCGGTCGGCCCCGCCAGTGCGAAGGCGCTCGGCTACGACCCGCACGAGATCGACGCCCTCCCGGCCACGGCTACCGAGTCCTTCTGCGGCGTCGGCCACCCGCTCGGTCTGGGCGACGTGCGGCCGGGGCAGACCGTCCTCGACCTGGGCTGCGGGGCGGGTTTGGACAGCATCCTCGCCGCCCGAAGGGTCGGGCCGGCCGGTCGGGTCGTCGGGGTCGATCTGTGCCCGGCGATGGTCGGGAAGGCCCGCCGCAACGCCGACACGCTCGGCCTGCCCAACGTCGAGTTCGTGGAGGCCGGGATCGAGAACCTGCCGTTGCCGGACGCCTCGGTGGACGTGGTGATCTCAAACGGGGTCTTCAACCTGTGCCCCGACAAGCCCACCGTGCTGGCCGAGGCGTTCCGGGTTCTACGGCCCGGCGGTCGGCTCCAGATGGCCGACATCCTGCTGCACGACGACGTGACCCCGGAATGGGTGGCCCGCCTGGGCGAGTGGTCCGACTGAATCGCCGGGGCGGTGTGGGGGCGGTCGCTCCTGCAACTGCTCGCCGGGGCCGGGTTCGCCGGGGCCACGATCCACGGGTGGACCGGCTACCACACGTCGGCCCGGACCGAGGGTGCCCTGGTGACGGCAGGTAAACCCGACTCGGGAGGCCGCCCGTGACCACACCCGCCAATCCGCCGCCGGTCGAAGCCGTCGTGGAGACGGCCGTGTACGCCCCCGACCTGGACGCCGCCGAGGCGTTCTACGCCGGTGTCCTCGGGCTGCCGGTGATCGGCCGGGAGCCGGGCCGACACGTCTTCTTCCGGGCCGGGGCGGCGGGCGTGCTGCTCGTGTTCGACCCGGCGGCGACGGCCCACCGGGGCGGGGCGTTCCCCCCGCACGGGGCGACCGGGCCGGGGCACTTCGCCCTCGGCGTACGACCGGAGACGCTGGCCGACTGGCGGCGGCACCTGACCGCCAGCGGGGTCGAGATCGAGACCGAGTACACCTGGCCCCGAGGCGGGCACTCGCTGTACTTCCGTGACCCGGCCGGGAATTCGGTCGAACTGGTCACGCCCGGCGTGTGGGGCACCCCGGCCGGGTGGTGATCGGCGGCAGCCGTCTGCGACACAGGCCGATGTGCCTTTCGATGTACGCTGGTACCGGGGCCGACCCGTGGTTCGAGTTACGTCACTTGCCCGTCGGCTGGACGTGCTTCGCCAGGAACGCCCGCATCAGCCCGGCGATCTTGCCCCCGTCTTCCTCCAGGGCGAAGTGGCCGGTGTCGAGCAGGTGGTACTCCAGGGTGTTCAAGTCCTTCTTGTACGGCTCGGCCCCGGCGGGCGGGAAAATCTGGTCGTTCTTCCCCCACACGATTAGGGTCGGCGGCTGGTGTTTGCGGAAGTACGCCTGCCACGCCGGGTACAGCGGCGGGTTGCTGCCGTAGCTGTGGAACAGGGCCAGTTGGACTTCGGCGTTCCCCGGCCGGTCGAGGAAGTGCTGGTCGAGGGTCCAGGCGTCCGGGCTGACCGCCTCGGGGTTGCGGACCCCGTGGGTGTACTGCCACTTGGTCGCATCCACGGTCAGGAACCTCCGCAGCGGCTCGGCGGTCTTATCCGAGCGGTCCTTCCAGTACGCCTTGATCGGCTTCCAGAAGTCGTTGTCGATGCCCTCCTCGTAGGCGTTACCGTTCTGCACCACGAGGGCCGTCACCCGGTCCGGGTGCTTGACCGCCAGCCGGTAGCCGACCGGGGCACCGTAGTCCTGAACGTACAGGGCGTAGGATTTCAGCCCGACCTTCTCGGTGAACTTCTCCACCACGTCGGCCAACTTGTCGAAGGTGTACTCGAACTTGTCCACCGGCGGGGCGGAACTGTGCCCGAAGCCGGGGTAGTCGGGGGCGACGACGTGGTACCGGTCGGCCAGGGCCGGGATCAGGTAGCGGAACATGTGCGAGGACGCCGGGAAGCCGTGCAGGAGCAGGACCGTCGGGGCGTCCTTCGGCCCGGACTCCCGGTAGAAGATGTCCAGCCCGTCGATCTTCACCGTCCGGTGGGCGACGTTGGGTGGGGCGGGCTTCGGGTCGGCGGCGTCCGCCGGGCGGGTGTTTAGCAGGCCGAGGGTGGCGACCACGGCGAGCAGGGCCGAGGGCGTGCGTCGAGAAAGCATGGTCGTTCTCCGTGCGAGGGACGTGCGGGACCGATCCGGCCGTCCCTCGGCAGCCGGTCGGTTTGGGTCGTGGCGAATCCTGGTGGCCTATTCGTTCGGTGCGAGAGCCTGAGCCAGCCGGGCTTCCAGGTCGGCGACCTTCGCCTGGAGTTGCTCGATCACCGGGGCGACCTGGGCCTGCGAGAACCGCTTGTGGATGTGCTGCGGGCAGTTCACGTCCCAGGCTTCGACGGTGAACACGACGGCCCGCTCGACCTTGCCCGGATACTCGGGGTCACGCAGGCGGTCGAGGAGGGCGGGGTCGTCTTCTACGACCTTCGCCGTGCCCCAGACCTTGACCCGCTGGCGGTTGGCGTAGTCCATCAGGAAGAGGAACGCCTTCGGGTTCTCCGACAGGTTGCCCACCGTGAGGTACTGGCGGTTGCCGCCGAAGTCGGCGAAGGCCAGCGTGCGGTCGTCCAGCACCTTGAGGAAGCCGGGCGACCCGCCCCGGTACTGGATGTACGGCTGCCCGTCGGCGGTCGCCGTGCCGAGGTAGAACATGTCCAGCCCGGCCAGGAACTCCTCCAGGTCGGGCGTGACACGGGTCTGCCAGCCGCCCCGCTCGACCCGCTCGTAGCGGGTGCGGGAACCCTTCCGGGCCTGGACCGCCTTCACCGCCGGGGTGAAGGCGATGTCGCTGGGGAACGCTCGCATCGGTGATCCTCCGAAGTGCCCGGCTCGTACTTCGAGCCGGGGTCCGTCCCGCTTACGCCGGGAGGGCCGGGGCTTTGGGGAAGTCGATGGTCGTGGCGGCGACGGTGTTGAAGTAGTTGGTGAACGTGTTCAGCCCGACGTGGGCGACGACTTCGGCGATCTCGGCGTCCCCGCCCCCGGCCTCCCGGACGGCGGCGACATCGGCGTCCGTCACTAGCCCCCGCTTCTCCACCAGCGTCCGGGCGAACCGGAGCAGGGCGTCGGTCTTCGGGTCGGACGAGTGCCCCCGGCGGCTGTCGAGGACGGCCTGTTCGTTCAGCCCGACCCGCTTGCCGATGGCCGAGTGGGCCGAGACGCAGTAGTCGCACCCGTTCGCCTGCCCCACGTCGAGGGCCAGTTGCTCCCGGACCGTAGGGGGCAGGACGCCGTGGGCCAGTGCCCCGCTGATGCCGAGATAGGCTTCGAGGACGGCCGGGGAGACGGCCATCGCTCGGGTCATGTTGGGGACCAGCCCCAGCTTGGCCTTCACGGCGTCGAGCAGTTCCTTCGCCTTGCCCTGTGCGGTCTGCGGATCGACGGGGACGATGCGTTCCATCGTGACTCTCCCTGAGTACGCCGGGCGGCTCGCCGGGGCGGCGGGCACCGGCCGACGGGAGATAATACAGACAGGTCTGTCTGGTCTTGCACAAAAAAGAGATGTCACCCGCCCTTCGCCCCGGCGACGAGGGCCAGGGCGGCGTCTCGGGCCACGTCGGCGGCGTCGGCCGACTGGTGGATGACGGCCGTCACCACCGCCCCCTCGACGAGGATTGCCACCGCCGGGGTGAGCTTGGCGTGGGCCGTCCCGACCGCCCCCTCGACCAGCCCGTCGATCATCCCCCGGAACCGCTCCTTGTAGTCCCGCACATACTGCGAGCCGGGGTGGCCGGGGTCGGCCAACTCGACGGCGGCGTTGATGAACGCACAGCCCCGGAAGCCGGGACTCTGGAACCAGTCCTTCAGGGCGGCGAAAAACGCCCGGAGCTTGTCCCTCGTCCGCCTGCCGTGCCGCTCCATCGCCGTGCGGAAGAACTCCGAGACGGACGCCTCCCGGTGCCGGAGGGTCGCCACGATCAGGTCGTCCTTCGACGGGAAGTGGGCGTACAGGGTGGCCTTGGCGACCCCGGCCTCGGCGATCACCCGGTCGATGCCGACGGCCCGGACGCCCTCGGCGTAGAACAGGCGGTCGGCCGTGTCCAGAATCCGCTGGCGGGCTTCAGAAGCAGCGGCAGGTGTGCGTCCCATGTCGGGATTATACAGACGGGTCTGTTCGACCAAGACTCCGGCCCGAGCCGCCGTCGAGACCGAGGAAGGCGTCACCTGCTGAACCGGCCGGCATCCAACCTCGTGACTCTACCCTCACAAGGGCCGGTCGTGTCATCCGACCGCTGCGACCTGATTCTTCTCGGCCCGGCTCAGGGAAGGAGGGCGAGTTCCCGCTCGGGTGCGAGGAGGACTTTCAGGGCGTGGCGGGCGCGGTGCAGGCGGGTCTTCACCACCGCCTCGTTCGTCCCCAGGCGGGCGGCCGTCTGGGCGGTGTCCAACCCATCCAGGTCGCGGAGCCGCACCACCACCCGGTACGACTCCGGCAGTTGGTCGATCGCCGCCCGCACCCGCCGACACGTCTCGTCCCGGTCGGCGTTCCCTTCCGCGCGCCGGGCGGGCAGGTTTTGCGAGCCGCTCAGCGGCCCGACCGGCCGGCGGGCTCGGGTGCGGATGGCCATCAGGCAGGCGTTGACGGTGATCCGGTGCAGCCACGTCCCGAGCTGGGCGGTACCCTCGAAGGCCCGCATCGCCCGGAACGCGGACACGAAGGCGTCCTGCACGGCGTCGGCCGCGTCGTCGGTGTCGCCGAAGAACCGACGGGCGACCGCCAGCATCGCCCCGGCGTGGGTGCGGCACAGGGATTCGTAGGCGGCCTCGTCGCCGGCCTTAAGCCGGACGACCAGATTGGTCTCGTCGGACGAACAGGGGCCAGACACGGCCACGGGCGTGGTCATGGTCGCACTCGCGTCGGGAGGATGAGATCGGAAGTCGTGGGGTGGTCAAGCGACGGACGTGCCAGACTCCGACTGCGGCGCGGAAATGGTGAGATACGGCTGAACTTTCAGGGAACCTCACCGTAGTTTTTTCACCGGCGGCGGGGTGGTAGATCCCCAGCCCACGAGATCTCGTGGGGCCACGACGGGCCGTGGGTGGGGGCTACGACCCGCCGCGGGCGGGGCGGCTGATGCCCAGCTTCTTCAGCCTGCTGCGGAGGGTGTTGGGGTGCAGGCCGAGTACCCTCGCCGCCCCGTTCGGCCCCTCGATCACCCAATCGGCTTGCCGCAGGACCGTCAGGATGTGCTCCCGCTCCACCGCCTCCAGGTTGCGGCCGTCGGCGGCCACCGTTGTACCGCCGGGTTCGGCGGTCGGCACCGCCAGCACCTCGGGGTCGATGTCCAGTTCGGGGCCGTCGGCCAGGATGACCGCCCGCTCGATCACGTTCTCTAACTCGCGAACGTTCCCCGGCCAGCGGTAGGCGACGAGCAGGTCGATCGTGTCCTTCCCGACGCCCGTGATCGGCTTGCCCATCCGGGCGGCGAACTTGGCGACCAGGAACCGGACCAGCAGCGGGATGTCGTCCGCCCGGTCCCGCAGCGGCGGCAGGCGGACCGGGAACACGTTCAGCCGGTAGAGCAGGTCTTCCCGGAACGCGCCGTCCGCCGCCATCCGCGGCAGGTCACGGTTGGTGGCGGCGATCACCCGCACGTCCACCCGCACCGGGGCCGTCCCGCCCACCCGCTCGAACTCCCGCTCCTGGAGCACCCGCAGCAGCTTCGCCTGGGCGTCGGGCGGCAACTCGCCCACCTCGTCCAGGAACAGGGTGCCGCCGTCGGCCAGCTCGAACCGGCCGGGCTTGCGGGCGGTCGCCCCGGTGAACGCCCCCTTCTCGTGCCCGAACAGCTCGCTCTCCACCAGCCCGGTCGGCAGGGCCGCGCAGTTCAGCT
>CANJKY010000009.1 GCA_947474875.1 Gemmataceae bacterium | reverse complement strand
TCGGCCACCACCCGCACCCACGCCCCCCCGAACGGCACCAGGACGGCGACCGGCAGCAGCCGGCGGGCCAGCGCCCCGCCCAGGTCGTCGGCGGTCAGCACCGCCATCACCCCGCGGTCCGGGCGGGCGAGCAGCAGCCCGAGTTCGAGCACCAGGTATGGGACGAGGGATGGGAGAGGGGACGTCGGTCCGCCGCTCGGGGCGGCGATTCGGAACGCGACGGCCACCAACCCGAGAAAGTTAATGGCCAGCGGGATGAGGACGAGCGCCTCGGCCGATCGGGCGAACCGGCGGGCGTGCAGGACAAGCGGGGCCGACCCGATGCAGGCGATCTGGAGGGCGGCCCACCCCGACTCGATGGGGGCGAACGGCACCCCGGTGAGGCGGGCCAGCACGGCCGAAACCGGAACTTGCCCGGCGGTCGCATATTCGGCGGCCGAGAGCAGCCCCCACCCGGCGGCCAGCACGGCGGTCGTCTGACCAGCGATGCGACCGCGGCGGCCGAAACCCGCCGTCTGGCCGACCAGCGCCAGCCCGGCGAGCAGGTGCATCACGGCCGCGGCCGGCGTAACCGCCGTGAGGCCGGGCAACTCACCCCGGAGGGGCGGCAGGTCGGCCAGCCAGCCGACAAGCACGGCCACCCCGCACCCGGCGACGCACCAGCCTGCCAGGGACGGGAGCCGCGTGTTATGCGGTCGGTGGACTCCGGGCACCCCCATAATGATCCCCAGGCGGATCACAACCGAGCCAGCATATTCGCTCGGTTCGCGAGTGCCAGACAGGGGGTGCGGGTTCATCCGAGCCGGTTCGTTTGGCGGGTGGTGCAACCGCACCCAAGCAAAACGGAGCTGCATCCGCTCATCACCCCTCGGCCGGGGCGTTGGCGTTTACCATCTCAGGCCCGCTCACCGCTGCCCGCTTCTTCGCCTGCTCGCCGCTCGGCCGCGGCTTGGCCGGGAACGCCGGCAGCGTCACCGTCCGGGCATCCCGCACGGATTGGCGGATGGCGTCGATGATGGTCACGTCGATCAGCCCCTCCCGACCGTCCGGTTCCGGGTCTTCCCCGGCCAACACCCGCTCGGCGAAGTAATCGATTTCCGCCCCCACCTGGTTCCCCTCGGTGTGCCGTGTCACCGTCGTCTTCCCGTCCACCGTCAGGTGGGTCACCAGGTCGCCGGTGAACGAGAACGCCGGGTCCATCCGCAGGTCCCCCTTGGTGCCCACCACCCGGAACTCGGACACCTTCCCCTGGCCGAACCCGCAGGTGAACGCCGCCAGCCGGTCGTCCGGGAACCGCAGCACCGCCGTCACCACCGCCGGCACCTCGCGGAACCGCGGGTCGGCCGACCGGCCGGCGAACCCGACCACCTCCACCGGGTCGGCCTGGAACAGGTAGCGGGCGGCGTTGATGCAGTACACCCCCACGTCACCGAGCGGCCCGCCCCCGCGGTCGGCGTCCAGGCGGATGTTGCCCTCGTCCTCCACCTGCTGGGTGTTGAACGCCTGGATCACCTGCGGCGGGCCGATCTTGCCGGCCTTGATCGCTTCCACCGCCGCCAGGTTGCCCGGCTCGAAGTGCAGCCGGTACGCGGTCATCAGCTTCACCCCGGCGGCGGAGCAGGCGGCGATCATCTCCTCGCACTCGGCCGGGGTGACGGCCAGCGGCTTCTCGCACAGCACATGGATCTTGTGCCCGGCCGCCCGCACCGTGTACTCGCGGTGCATCGAGTTCGGCAGCACGATGAACACCGCGTCCACCCTGCCCCCGCCCAGCACCTCGTCGTACTGCTCGTAGCTGTACGCGGGCACCTTGTACTCCTTCGCCAGCGCCGCCCGCTTCTCCGCGTCGCCGGACACGATGGCGGCCAACACCGCCCGCTTGGTGTTGGCGAACGCCGGCAGCACGGCCGTCTGCCCGAACCAGCCGGCGCCGACCACCGCGAACCGCAGCTTTTTGGACCCGAAACCTAACATGGGATGCACCTGGTGGGAAGTGACGACAACCCGGATGCAGCGCACATGCCGGCGGTGGCTACGCCCCGCCCGCTTCCGCGAACCAGGCGGCGTACGGGGTGTTCTTGGCCAGGTGTCGGTTGTAGTCTGGGGCGCCGTCGGTCCACCACACCGGCCCCCGCTCGCCGAGCGCCACCTTCGCCTTGTTCACCTGCTCGCCGGCCGCCTTCAGCCCGGCCGCGTCACCCGCTCGCCTGGCCCGGTGTACCCGGCTGCGGGCCGCCATCAAGTCGGCCACTAGCTCCGCCCGCCGTTCTTCGCTCAGGTGCGGGCAGGTCGCCCGCCACAGCCGCCCGCGGACCACCAGGTACCGGCCGTCCGGCGTCCGCAGCGGCGGCGGACTCGGCGGCTTTGATTTGGAGGGTTTCGGCTTCGGCGGCATGGCGGGTTCCGAGTGAGCGGGCGTTGTGCGGTTGCCCGCCGATGATCCGGCGGACATGCGAGCGGAGTCGCAGACGAAACGAATTTTGCAAACCGGATACCGCCGGCCGCGGTCACCCGGGCAGTACGTGGAAGGCGATTTCGGGATGTGATCCGCTCACCGCCGCGGGCACGGCCGTTCGATCTCGGAGTCGCACAACGTTTGCCGCAGCACGTCCGTCGCCACCGGCTTCACCAGGTAGTCGTCACACCCGGCCTCCCGAGCGCGGGTGCGGACGTCGTCCTGCGTCCAGCCGGTGTGGGCGACGATGCGTACCGCCCGTCCACGGTCCCAGCGGCGGAGTCGGCGGACGGCGTCCAGTCCACAGGCCGGCGACGCACCCACGTCCACCACCGCCACATTCGGCTGGAGGACTGCGGCCGTCGCCTCGGCGGCCACCCCGTCCCGCGCCGTCTGCACCCGGCACCCGAGCAACTCGATCAGCAGGGCCAGCGAGTCCGCCGTGTCCGGGTCGCCCCCCACCACCAGCACCCGCCGGCCGGTCCGCACGCCGCAGGCGGCGTCGACAGCGGTGACCAGTTCGAGCGGCAGGAACGGCTTGTCCAGCCGCACGGCGCCCACCGCGTCCGCCCGCCGCTCCCGGTCCGGCTCCCACCGCCCGGACATGAGCACCGTCGGCACCGGCCCGCACACGTGGCGGATGGTCTCGGCTGCCGTCAGCCCGTCCAGGTCCGGCATCCGCACGTCACTCACCACCAGATCCGGCCGGTCCGCCCGGCACAGTTTCACCAGCGGCCACCCGCCGTCCACCGCCGTCACCTCGTGGCCGAGTTGCCCCAACCAGTGCTGCACCAACTCCCGCATCCCCGCGTCGTCGTCCGCAACCGCGATCCTCAGGTTACGACACATCGTCCGCTCCGTGGTGGGCGAAGGTAGTTCGCACGCCTCCGCGACAGCCGCCGCGGTCGATCCTGTTCCACCCGTCCGTGAGCGTGTGAGTGCGAGTGGAAATATGATGCGACACCGCCCGCGTCAGACGTGACGGGAGGAGCGAACAACCGTGTCGGGAAGACTCCGGACACGACATGTTTACCGACAGCTCATACTTCACCCACCCTGCTCGCCGCCCTGAAGCCACCGGAGGCCTGCCGCGACGTTGACCGGAGAGTGGTCGGCGGTGACTGGCCCACGAGTTGCTAGGCACGGTCAGCAACCGGTTCATTGCCCTCCACAACACCGGGTGATGCGACCTCGACCGATCCGCCCGGGTGCATCAGTTGAACGATCGAGTTCCCCACACCGGGGATGCCGGTGGGATATGATGCGCCTGAGATGGAAGCTGGAGGCGGAGCCGGCGGGCGGGAAGTTGCACTGCCAATCGGGTCATCGGACCGCGGCCGCTGACCGGGAGGACAGGTCATGGGTAACCTGCGGGTGCTGCTGGCGGACGACCACGCGGTGGTGCGAGCCGGGCTGAAGGCACTGCTGGAGGCCCAGCCGGACCTGAGCGTGGTGGGCGAGGCGGCGGACGGGCGGACGGCCGTCGATCTGGCGTGTCAGCTCCTACCGGACGTGGCGGTGGTGGACGTGTCCATGCCCGGACTAGGCGGGGCGGAGGTGACCGAGCGGATCGCCCGCGACTGCCCGCGGGTGCGGGTGGTGGCGCTCACCGCCCACGAGGAGAGCGGGTACGTGCGGCGGCTGCTGGCGGCCGGGGCGGCCGGGTACGTGCTCAAGCGGAGCGCGGCGGACGAGCTGGTGCGGGCGGTGCGGGCGGTGGCGGCGGGCGAGACGTACCTCGACCCCGGGGTGGCCGGCGGGGTGGTGGAACGGTTGCGGGACGCCCCCCCGCCGGCCACCGCCGAGCTGAGCGAGCGGGAGGCGGAGGTGGTGCGGCTGATCGCCCACGGGTACAGCAACAAGGAGATCGCCGCCAAACTCGGGCTGAGCGTAAAGACGGTGGAGACGTACAAGACGCGGTCGCTGGAAAAGCTCGGGCTGCGGAGCCGGGTGGACATCGTGCGGTACGCCGCCGGCCGTGGCTGGCTGGCCACCATGTGAAACGACCCCGGTGCGGCGATCGGGTGAGGAGCACCCGGTGTTGAGATGGTAAGTGAAAGTGTTTCGGCTACAAGCTTTTCCGACGAGTGGAGGTGAGGGAGATTGAACCCCTGACCTCTTGAATGCCATGCACGACCGAAAACGCACTCTTGAGCCTGAATTCCCCCAACATTTCACGCATATTATCACGTCCGACCGCCATTGCAAGGCGACACATGCGTTGCGTAGAAACGGCTGGAATTGCGGTAGTCGGAAAATCATTTTGCGGTATTTCGCGGTACGAGTTAGGGCAACCCCGGTGATGGTCGACAAGTGCTTCCCGCCACCTCTTCATCCCGAGGAGTATACCGTCGGGCGATCGGCGGACCGGACCGGAATCGCGGTCGCGGTTTACGCCACCGGACGATGGGCGTGACGTTCGTCCGCACTCCGAACTGCAACCGCCGGCCGGTCCGATGCCGACGTGACTACGGGGAGATGGTCCGCCGCGGCGATCGACCGGTCGCGCGCCTGGTCGAACTCCGCTGGCGGTGAGGATGGCCGGCCGAGTCGAACCCACCCACCGCCGGGTCCCAACTGACTCCCGCATCCACTTACGGATCAGCCACAGTGCTTCGACCTGGAGTGGAACCAGAGATGCGGGCGCGGCCGAATTGAAGCTGCTACGGCCATCGGGGTGAAGCCGAACCGGAGGCGGTCACTCCGCGGCTACGCTGGTGGGCGACGGTGGTTAGCCGCGGAGTGACCCGCCGCCGCGACTGGCGAGCTTCCCGGACAGGGCGACCGGCTTCAATTCGGCCGCGGTGGTTAGCCGGACGTGCCGGCGGTCATCCCGAAGCAGCGGCCGACGGTCGGCGGCCTGGACGAAGTTGACGCCCGCGACCTGCTCGCCCTCACCGACCCGCCGAGATCCCCCTGACCGACCCAACGATGTTCCCCTCCCAGCCCCGAGCGGCCGCCGCTGCGGGTCCGGAGGTCTGTTGCCTACCCACGACCCCATCCCGGAGGATCGACCATGTCCGTGCTGATGACGAACGGCAAGCCGCGGCGGAAGCAGCTGAGCGACGAGTTGGACCGGTTCGACGGCATCATCGACGCGCTGGCCGGCGGGCATCATCGACGCGGTGGCCGCGGCCACCCGCGACGAGGCCAAGGAGGCCATCGCCCAGGTGCTGCGGGAGGCGCTGGCCGACCACGCCCTGCTGGCGGCGCCCCGCGGAACGGCCCCCACCCCGGTGGCCGACCCGAAGCCGTCCGCCTGGACGAAGCTGAAGGCGACCGTGCGGGCCGCGGCGACGCGGGTCACGACAGCGGTGAAATACACCGTCTTCAAACTGGCCGAGCGGGTGCAGCCGGCGGTCATCGCCGTGACCGCCCGGGTTCGCCGGGTCCGCGAACGGGCCGTCGCCGCCCGCCGGCTGTTCGAGCTGGGCTGGCGGGTGCTGCGGGCGGCGGTGGTCGGGTTGGGGGTGGCGGTGACCGTACTCGTCGCCTGCCAGTTCAGCCACGCCACCGCCCTGGCCGCCGCCGGCAGCGGGCTGAACCGTCTGCCCGGCGGCCGATTGGCCGGCGCTGGAAGCCGACGGGCACGCTCTCATCCGGGCCGGCGTCGGCAACGAGGGGGAGGCCGAGCGGCTCGCCCGGGGCACCTCGGGCGACACCAGGACCCGCGCCAACAACCGGGACGCGTCTTTCACCCCCGTGGCTTGACCCGGCCGGCATGACTGGCGGAGTTCACCCCAGTCGCGCCACTCGGCCGGGATAACCCTCGGCTCATTTTTCGTGCCCCGTCTCTGATGACTGTGCCGCACTCGGCGGATAGACCAGGTCACCCTCCAAGCCCGCCGCAAGGGACACCGGGAGCGGTTCCCGAAACCGCCGGTCGTCATTCATGCCAGCACGGCCGTGCTCGGCGCAGTCACCCCGCCGGCGCCGAACGTCAGGTCGGGCAGACCGTCTCGCCGCCGACGACATGAGGCCCTGCCCGTCTGGTGGGGCTTCTTAACACCACTGACGCCCTCACTGTCGTCTGACGCCCCGTCAAACGCGACCTGGATACGCTGATCGCAGCGCGAGCCATCTGGCAGGTCACCACGCGACGCGGTCAGAGGCGGGACTGAGGGTCGTTGGCCGAGTCGTGCCCTGCATTGACGACCGTCGAGCGGAGGTGGTACGCGCCGAACAGGCTGAGCGCGGCCGACCCGATGTCGAGCCACGGGCGGAGCCGCCGGCCGGCCGGCAGGCGGCGGAGCACCTCGGCCCCGGCGGCCGCGACGAGCGTGCCCCACGCGGCGGGCACCGCCCGCCTGACGCTCGACAGGTAGCCGACGAGCGTGATTACTTCGGCCAGGTGCGCGACCGACTGCACAATGTGCAGCGGCCCGCGGGCGACGTCGGCCGCAGTGTCGACGCCCACCCGCCCGAGCGCCTCGGCCGCTAGACTGACCGCCGACGCCCCGGAACTCACCGCGCTGGCACTGAACAGTGCCGGCAGCCAGGCGTTCTTGCACCACGCCGGCGTCGCCCCGCCGGTCAGCAGTACGCCGGTGTACGACGCGAGCAGCAGAGCGAGCGGGATGCCGCCCACGTCCGCCACCGCCACCAGCAGCCCGTCGGCCGCGTTCCGAACGAAACCCTGGTTCTTTTGCTCGTCGTCCGCCTTCCCCCGCCGCAGCCACTCGCGGGCCAGCGCCGCCGCCCCGGCCCCGTGGTAGGCGGTGAGCACCCACGCGCCCAGGTTCATCGGCGATTCCGGTTTGAACACCCGCAGCATGTGGTGGAACCGCTTGGGGTCGCCCAGGTCGGCGATCAGGAGTGGCGCGCACGGCACGGCCGCGGCGGCCGCCACGCACGTGCCGACCGTCGCCAGCGGGCGGAACTTCGGACCGCCGTACCGTTCCGCCAGCCGCGACGTGACATACGCCCCGGCGCTCACCCCGCCGAGGAAGAAGTACCACGAGATCAAATCCTTCCACACCGGCGGCTTGAGCATCGGCACGTCGTAGTACCCCGGCACAGTCTCGGCTGTCCGGTCGGATAGGGCCGGCGCACCACCCGCCGCCGGGAAGCCGAGGCCGCGACCTTCCGCCATCACTTGCGGGCCGACGGGCGGGCGGCCGGTCTGGGTGTCATGGGGCGGCACGGGCGGCTCTCCCGAAGACGAAGGCGGCCACGGCCGCGAGCGCGGCCCCGACGGCCAGCCCGGCGGCGTACCGCGGGGCCTGGTTGCGGAGCGGCTGCGGCGGGGCGACCGGCAGGTTGTACTCGTGCGGGTGGTCTTCGAGCAGGAAGAACGAGTGGAGCGGGCCGTAGTCGCCGACCGAGTCGGCGCCGTACAGGTAGGCGTCGGCCCGGCCCTGCTCGTGCAGCCGTTCCACCCGCTCCCGCGCCCTCTCACGGAGCTGCTTGATCGGGCCGAACTGGATCGAGTCGGTCGGGCACGACTTGGCGCACGCCGGCTCCATGCCCTCGGTCTGGCGGTCGAAGCAGAGGGTGCACTTGTGCGCGTGCCCGTCGATCATGCTGCGGTCGATGACGCCGAACGGGCACGCCACCACGCAGTACCCGCACCCGTTGCAGATGTCCGGCTGCACGTACACCGAGCCGAACTCGTTGTACACGATGCTCCCGGTCGGGCACGACTGCTGGCACGGGGCGGCGGCGCAGTGCTTGCACACGTCCGAGACCATCAGCCACTTGCCGAAGTCGGGGGTGATTTTCTCCTTGAACGCCACGTGCCGCCAGGTGGTGGCCCCCAGGTGCTTGGTGTTGTCGTAGCTGTACCCGGTGAACTCCAGCCCGTCGGCCGGCAGCTGGTTCCACTGCTTGCACGCCACCTCGCACGCCTTGCACCCGATGCACAGGGTGGCGTCGGTGAAGAACCCCATCACCTCGTCGGCGTCGGCGTCGGGTACCGGCGTGCGGCGAGGCGGGAAGGCGTTGGGCAGCTCGGCGGCGATGTCGGTGAGGACGGCGAGGGGGATCACGTCAGGTGGCCCTCCGGCTGGGCGGCCCGCGGGGTGTCGGGCACGGCCGCGCGGGTCGGCCACGGGGCGAACGGCTCGGTCGGCCGTCGCGGGGCGGGGCCGTCGAGCCGCCCGGCGGTCACCTGGCAGACGAACACCTTGCCCTCATGCATGCTCACGTTCGGGTCGGCGACGAGCGAGGTCAGGTCGTTGGCCACGGCGCCGACCGTTTCGCCGGCGTACCCCCAGTGGAACGGGATGCCGATCTGGTGGACGGTCTGCCCCTGCACCCGCAGCGGCCGCAGCCGGCGGGTGACCATCGCTCGCGCCTCGATCGCCCCCCTCGGCGAGCGGACGACGAGCCACCCGCCGTGCTCGATCCCGCGGTCGGCCGCCAACTCCGGGCTGAGTTCAACGAACATCTCCGGTTGCAGCTCGTTCAGCCACGAGTTGAACCGGCTCATCGGCCCGCTCAGGTAGTGCTCGGTCAGCCGGAAGGTGCAGGCCACGACCGGGTATTCCGGCGTCGGGCGGTGGGCGATCCGGTTGAGCGGCCCTTCGAAGTAGCGGGTGGTCGGGCTGTCCGGCTGACGCGGGTAGAACAGGTTGCCGACCGGCGACTCGACCGGCTCGTAGTGGGTGGGGAACGGCCCGTCCTTCGCCGGGCCGGGGGCGAACAGCCAGCCCAGGCCGTCCGGCTTCATGATGAACGGGGCCGCCCCGCCGATGGCGTCCATCCCCGTCGCGTCCGGAGGTGGGCGATAGTGCGGCGGCGTGTCCGGCGGGAAGTCCGGCTGGTCGGGGCCGACCCACTTGTGCTGTTGCTCGTCCCACCAGAGTAGCTTCTTCCGCTCGCTCCACGGTTTGCCGTCCGGGTCGGCCGAGCAGCGGTTGTACATGACCCGCCGGTTGTGCGGCCACGCCCACCCCCAGTCCGGCTCGACCGGGTTGTCCGTTCGCTCGCGGTCCCTGGCCCGGTTGCGGCCGTACGCGGGGAACACCCCGCTGTAGATCCAGCAGCCGCACGCCGTGGTGCCGTCGTCCTTCAATTCGGCGAACCCGGACAGCAGCTTCGGCTTGCCGGTCGACGGGTCGGTCTCGGTCAGGCTGTGCCCGTTGATCTCCTGCAGCACCTTCGACACGTCCGGCTCGCCGGCGATCAGGCTCGGGGTGCCGTCGGGCAGGTGCGGCGGCTCGTCGAACTCGTAGTCCCAGGTCAGGTGCAGGAGCGACTGGTCCTTCGCCTTGCGGGAGCCCCGGTACAGCGCCTTCAGCTTCTTACCGAGGTTGTAGACGAGCCACGCGTCGGACCGGCAGTCGCCCGGCGGGTCGAGCGCCTTGTCGTGCCACTGGAGCAGCCGCTGGGTGTTGGTGAAGCTGCCCTCCTTCTCCGGCGCCGCGGCGGCCGGGAAGAAGAACACCTCGGTCTTCACCCCCTGTGGGGGTGGGCCGTCGGGGGCGTCCTTCCAGAAGTTGGCGCTGTCGGTCAGGAACCAGTCCATGACCACCAGCCAGTCGAGGTTGCGGAGCCCCTCGCGGTGGAGACCGGCGTTCGGCCCGCCGCCGGCCGGGTTCTGGCCGAGGAGGAAATACCCCTTCACCTTCCCCTGCGCCATGTCGCGGAAGAACGGCAACTGCGAGTAGTCGCGGTCGATCCGCGGCAGCCACTTCCACCGGTAATGGTTCCGCGCGGTGGCCGCCTCCCCGTACCACGCCTTCATCAGGCTGACCACGAACTTCTTGGTGTTCGCCCAGTAGCCGGTCGGCAGCCCCTCGTGCCCGACGTACTCGTCCAGATTCTCGTGCCCCTTGTCGGCGGCCGGCTGGGGGAGATACCCCGGCAGCAGGTCGTAGAGGGTGGGGATGTCGGTGCTCCCCTGGATGCTGGCGTGACCCCGCATGGCCATGACGCCGCCGCCCGGCCGGCCGACGTTGCCGAGCAGCAGTTGCAGGATGCCGGCCGCCCGGATGATCTGCACGCCGGTGGTGTGCTGCGTCCACCCGACCGCGTACACGATCATCCCGGTGCGGTCGCGGCCGCTGTTCTGGCACAGCAGTTCGGCCACCCGCACCACCTGCTCCGGGGCGCACCCGCACACCTCGGCCACCGCCTCCGGGGTGTACCGGGCGTAGTGCTTCTTGAGCAGTTGGAACGCGCACTTCGGGTGCTGGAGGGTCTCGTCGCGGTGGCAGCCGCCGGGCACGTCGGTGGCGTTCTTCCGCGGCTGCCCGTGGCTGCTCGCCCCGCCCATCAGCCCGTACCCGTGCATGCCGTGACTGCCGCCGCCGGCCTTCCGCTGCCGGTACCCCGTCGGGTGGGCGGTCGTCCCCCCCTTGCGTGCCTTGCCCTCCGCCTCGGACCCCTGGTAACCCCACCCGCCCTTGGCCGGCTCGTACTCCCGGCCCTTCGGGTCGTACCCGCTGAACACCCCGCCCAAATCTTCGGTGTCCCGGAACTCGTCCTCGACGATGGTGGCCGCGTTCGTGTACGCCAGCACGAACTCGGCGAAGTGCCGCTCGTGGGTGAGCACGTAATTGATCAGCCCGCCGAGGAAGGCGATGTCGGACCCGACGCGGATCGGCACGAACACGTCGCACATGGCCGAGGTGCGGGTGAACCGCGGGTCGACGTGGATCAGCTTCGCCCCCCGGGCCTGGGCCTTGAGCGGCCAGCGGAACCCGACCGGGTGGGCCTCGGCCATGTTCGACCCCATGAACAGCACGCAGTCGCTGTTCGCCAGGTCCTGCTGGTAGTTGGTGGCCGCCCCCCGCCCGAACGAGGCGCCCAGACCGGGCACCGAGGCGGAGTGTCAGATCCTCGCCTGGTTCTCCACCGAGACGACCCCCAGCCCGGCGGAGAACAGCTTCTTGATCAGGTAGTTCTCCTCGTTGTCCAGCGTCGCCCCGCCGAGCGTGCCGATGGTGGTGACGTGGTTGAGCACCACCCCCTTTTCGTTTTTCTGTCGGAACCCCTCGTCGCGGGCTTCCTTGACCCGCTCGGCGACGCGGTTCAGCGCCCAGTCGAGCGGGACGCGCTCCCACCGGTCGGCGAACGGCTTGCGATGCAAAGCGAACTTCTGACGGTGCGGGTTCACTGCCAGTTGGAAACTGTTCGCCCCCTTCGGGCAGAGGGTTCCCTCGTTGATCGGGCTGTCCGGGTTCCCTTCGATGTCGATCAGCGTGCCGCCCTTCGTGTACACGTTCATCCCGCACCCGACCGCGCAGTATGGGCACACGCTCTTGGTCAGTGTGGCACCACGAAGGCGGGAGCCCTTCTGTTCGGTCTGCCGGCTGTACGGCTGGGGCGGTCGGCGGTTTGGGAGCAGCGGCAATCCGAACATGAAGGGTCTCCAACTCGAGGGGAGGTCAGACGCCGGCGTGAGCCGCGCGGCTCACCACCTCCCCAGCCGCTTGGCCCGCCCCCTCGGGGACGGTGTCCATCTCCCCCACCTTCTTGACCCCTTCTGCGAACAAGCCGGCGCCGATGGCGCACGCAAGGGCCGATGAGCCGGTGTAGCAGAACCAGAGCGGAAGGCCGGTGACTCGCTGGACCACGTGTGCGAAGCCGATCCCGCCGAGGATGGTGCCCAGGGCGGCCATGCCCACCCCGCCACCGAGCGAGGTCCCGGCGGTGGCCGCCTTCCCGAGTTCGGTCACCACCTCGTCCTTCAGTCGGCCGAGTCGCTGGCCGAGCAACTTCTCCATATCGGTCAGCAGCCCTTGGGCGGTGTTGCTCAGCGTTTGGGAGTGATCGGCGGCCACGGTTACTGCTCCTGGTGGGCGGATAGCACGGGTCGGTCGTGCGCCCCGACCGGCCCGTCGGGTATTGCAGCAAGGGAGGTGCCGCACATGGTCCTGTCGGCTCCATCCTGACAGGGAAAGGAATTCGGCCGACGCGTTCTGGCGGTACCGGCTTTGCAGCCGCCAGGGCCGTCCCACCGACGGAGGCTGTACGCGTGCTAAAGCCACAGGATGGGACGCCGGCATCAGGACCGGCCACGGCCGTCATCCCCGTCTGCCGCGTCTCCGAGAAGGCGGCCATCCCCGGACCGGATGCGGTGGCTGTCGAAGAGCCGCTCGAAATTCGCCTCGCGTGTGACGTCGGCGGGCGACGCGTTCACCGCGGGGTGTCCGTCACCATGCGGACGCCAGGCCACGACGCCGAACTGGCCGTCGGCTTCCTGTTCACCGAAGGCATTGTTCGAGACCGGGCCTCGGTTGCCGGGGTCCGGGTGTGCGGCTCGGGGCACGCCGTCCGGGTCGACCTGCAGGCGGGCGCTTCGGTCGACCTGACACGGTTGGAGCGGCACTCGTACACCGCGTCGAGCTGCGGCGTGTGCGGCAAGACATCGATCGCGGCGATCCGTGTGGCCGCGGTTCACCGGCCTCCGCCGGGCGAGCCGGTCCTGGACCCGGCGGTCGTCCACCGCCTGCCAGAGAAACTCCGTGCTGCCCAGACCGCCTTCGACCGGACGGGCGGACTCCACGCCGCGGCACTGTTCGAGGCGGCCGGAGAGTTGTACGGCCTGCGTGAGGACGTCGGCCGGCACAACGCCGTCGACAAGCTGATCGGCGCGCAACTCTTGGCAGACAAGCTCCCACTCTGTGGCACTGTCCTGCTCGTGAGCGGCCGGGCGAGCTTCGAGTTGGTGCAGAAGGCGGCGGTCGCGGGGGTACCGGTGCTGGCCGCGGTCGGCGCCCCCTCCAGCCTGGCGGTCGAACTGGCCCGCGAGCTGGGCATGACCCTCCTCGGGTTCGTCCGCGACGACCGGTTCAACGTCTACTCCGGCGTGGGCCGCGTACCCGACGCCACGATATTCCCGCACACCGGCCGGGCCGCACCCCAACTGGCGGAATTGGCTGTCCGGGTGCCAACGTCATGAGTCACCTCGAACTCGCCGCCTCGCTGGTCGTCCTTGCCGCCGCGTTCCGCTACCTGAACGACGTGGCGCTCAAGCTGCCGCCGGCGGTCGGGGTGATGGCGCTGGCGCTCGCCACGTCCCTGCTACTCGGCCTGACAGGGCAGGTGGTGCCGGGGGTGTCGGAGCGGGTGAAGGCGGCGGTCGGGGCGATCGACCTGGGGCAAGCGCTGCTGCACGGCATGCTCGGGTTCATCCTGTTCGCCGGGGCGATCCGCATCAACCTGCGGGAGCTGGCCGCTCGCAAGTGGACGGTGACCGTGCTGGCGACGGTGGGGGTGCTCATCTCCACCGCGGTCATCGGGCTCCTCGTCTGGGGGCTGCTCACCGTGCTCGGCATCCCGGTACGGCCGGTCTACTGCTTCGTGTTCGGCGCGCTCATCTCCCCCACCGACCCCGTGGCGGTGCTCGCCATCCTGCGTCGGGCCGGGGTGCCGAAGGAGACGGAGGTGACCATCGTCGGGGAGTCGCTGTTCAACGACGGGATCGGGATCGTGGTGTTCCTCGGCCTGCTCGGGTTCGCCACCAGCCCGGAGGAGACGGGGGTGTTCGAACAGGCCGGACTGTTCGCCTGGGAGGCGGTGGGCGGGGTGGCGTTCGGGCTGGCCGGCGGGTGGGCGGTGTACCGCATGCTGCGGGGGGTGGACAACTACCAGGTGGAAATCCTGCTCACCTTCGCGCTGGTGGCCGGCGGGTTCACCCTGGCCGACCGGCTGCACGTGTCCGGGCCGATCGCGATGGCGACGGCCGGTCTGGTGATCGGCAGCCGGGCGCGGGCGCGGGCCCTGTCCGAGGTGACCGGGCGCAACCTGGACACGGTGTGGGAGCTGATCGACGAGACGCTCAACGCCGTGCTGTTCGTCCTGCTCGGGCTGGAGGTGCTCGTCCTCCGGTTCACCGGCTGGTACGTGGTCGCCGGCCTGCTCTCGATCCCGATCGCCCTGGCCGCCCGGTGGATCTCGGTCAGCCTGCCGATGGCAGTGCTCCGGCGCGAGCTGCCGGCCCGGTGTACCGTCCGGCTGCTCACCTGGGGCGGGCTGCGGGGGGGGATTGCCGTCGCCCTCGCCCTGTCGCTGCCCTCCGAGGTGCAAGGCCAGCCGGTGCCGGAGAAGGGGCTGTTGCTCGCCCTCACCTACACCGTGGTGGTGTTCTCCATCCTTATTCAAGGTTTGACCATCGGACCGCTCGCCCGCCGCTGGGCGCACCAGGCGGAGGACAATTCCCCGACCGGTGATCCGCGGGCACCAGAGTTGCGTCACTCCGGCGAGGAGTGCCGAACATGACCGGTGCGAGCGGCGGCCGCTCTCGGCCCGAGGTGGTGGTGATCACGGGCGCGTCGGCCGGGGTGGGCCGGGCGGTGGTGCGGGAGTTCGCCAGGGAGCGGGCGGCGATCGGGCTGATCGCCCGCGGGAAGGACGGCCTGGAAGGGGCACTGCGGGAGGTGGAGCAGTTCGGCGGGCAAGGACTGGTGCTGCCGTGCGATGTGGCCGACGCGGACGCGGTGGAGGCGGCGGCCGAACGGGTGGAGCGGGCGTTCGGGCCGATCGACGTGTGGGTGAACAACGCCATGGTGTCCGTCTTCTCCCCCGTCGCGCGGATGACCGCCGCCGACTACCGCCGGGTGACCGAGGTGACTTACCTGGGGGTCGTCCACGGTACGCTCTCAGCCCTCCGTCGCATGCTCACCCGCGACCGCGGCACCATCGTGCAGGTGGGATCCGCCCTGGCGTACCGCGGCATCCCGCTCCAGTCGGCGTACTGCGGGGCGAAACACGCCATCCAGGGGTTCACCGAGTCGCTGCGGTGCGAGCTGATCCACGACGGCAGCCACGTCAAGGTGACGATGGTGCAACTGCCGGCGGTGAACACCCCGCAGTTCGACTGGTCGAAGTCGCGGATGCCGCGGAAGGCCCAGCCGGTCCCCCCGATCTACCAACCGGAGGTGCCGGGCCGGGCGATCCACCACGC